>JAGOQT010000026.1 GCA_018007255.1 Phycisphaerae bacterium
TTGAAGAGCTCGATGAACGCCGTCTGGCCGGTGCCCGGATGGGCCAGGTTCTCATTGATGCAGATCCGCTGGTCCGTGCCGGGGTCGGCTGCGCCCGGGTTGCCGCCCCGTGCTGCGCTGGCCTCCCAGGCCAGAGGGTCGCCCTCTCCGTAATCGGGCCGGATCAGGACGAGGGAATGGCCGAGTCCGTCCGGCGATTCGGGCCAGGGTTCGTGGTCGTCGTACTCCACCTCAAGTAAGACCCCTCCCCTGTGGTTGACCAGGCGCAGGGCCCCCCCGCCGTTGCTGAGTCTGCCCTGGTATGGGCCGCACACACCGGCCAGGCCGTACTGGCCCTCCAGGGAGGCCGGGTCTGCTGCCACAACCACGAAGGACCGGCCTGCCAGGACGGTCCCAGCCGGGAAGGTGTAGTCGATCTCGCCTTCCAGTCGGAACCCGCCGATGTCCCAGTCCACAGGCTCGGTATTGAACACCTCCACAAACTCGAGGTCCTTTCCGTCCGCCCTGTCCAGGGGGTGGTACATGATCTCCGAGAAGATCAGCGGCGAGCGGCGGGACGAGGGGGTCAACTGCCTCATGGGACCAGGTTCGCCCGCACGGGCGCAGGGGATGCACTGGAGTGCAGTGACCCACAGGAGGAGCGTTCTGGTCATCTTGAGCATCGTGTTGTTCACCCTGGACCTGCCTGTTCGATTATACCAAACGGGCAGCTCGAAGTCACCTGAATCGGCCCCTCACCGCGTGCAGAGCCTGGCCAGGCAGAAGGTGGCGGCCAGGGCGAACAGGATCCGTCCGAGGAGGATGCCGGACACGTGGCCGCCGATCAGGGTCATGAGGAGTGTGTCCTCGATCAGGCTGTGGCACAGGCCCATCAGGGACAGAGACAGGAAGACATCCTGCTTGGGGATCTTTTCAGAGGAGACCTGTCGGAGGATCAGGCCCCCGCCGTAGGCCAGGCCCAGGACCATGCCCACCACCGTGATGTCCGTGGCAGCCCGCGTCATGCCCAGGAGCTTGAGCACGGGGGCCAGGGCCCGCTCGAGGAGGTCGATCACCCTGAGCCTCCGCAGGAGTCGGATCAGGGCCATGAGGGCCAGGACGATCACGAAGATGCGAGCCAGGTTCTCGACCTGCCCGACGGCCCAGGACCCCAGCGAGGCCTCCACGGGCGGGGGCTGCCACAGGAGCACGGGCTCGTGCTGAAGCAGACCCGTCTGAGCATAGACAAGGTTGAGCAGCCCTCCGAACACCAAGGCCCCTCCAACCCGGATCGCTGCCATGGGGGCCAGCCCGGCCCCTGCCCTCTGGGCCACACGGAGTTCCACCGGGAGATTGTGGGCGATCAGCATCATGGAGGTCAGGACCGTGACCTGGGCCACGGTCAGGGGATTCTGAGGTGCAAGGGAGACAAAGGCGATCACGGCCCCGTAGAGGTTGGTCAGCATGGCCGTGGCCCACACGATCCCCATGCTGCCGGGCAGCCCGGCCAACTCCATGACGGGTCCCAGGGCCTTGGCCATGGTCCGGACCGCGCCCAACTCCTCCAAGACCTTGACCACGATGACCACAGGGATCGTGATGCGAAAGAGGATCCAACTGACCCGGACGGTCTCCGCCAGGATCTCCCTGGTTACCCTCGTGTATCGTTCTAGTCTTGACTCTGCCACGTTGTTCCCTTGGCCGGTCTTCAGGAGGATCGCCGCAGTATACTCAGTGACCTCCAAACCACAAGGGCGAGCATTGCCCGTCATGCGTGCACCGGGTAGACTGGTTTGCCGTCAAGTGCGTCTTCGTAGACCAGAACGCAATCCAGAACCCAGGAGCCAGAATGGCGATGAAGGTCGTGGCGTTCAACGGCTCGCCCAGAAAGGGCGGCAACACCGAGCAGATGATCGAGCAGGCATGACCAACATGCAGAACCTAGGCGAGAACCTGGCTTGGCTGATGAGGAAGCTCAAGGGGTAAGGATTCATGTTGTCATCTCGACCGAGGGCAAGGCCGGAGTGGAGAGATCGACTCTGAACAGATCCCTCCGCTTCGGCCTGATACGCAGGCCTTCGGTCGGGATGACCGGACCCTTCGTTGCCTTACTGGACACCACCACCGAGGATATCGGTCGATCGATGACGGCAAGGACCATCCAACGTTGTGGGGAGACTATCTACCGTGACACGGCCCGTCCGTCCGACCGCCCCACCGTGGTGGCCACCACCACCCGGTCGTGGTCCTGGAAGTCCTTCTCCACCCGGATGGCGGAGAAGCGGCCTGTCCGGCGGAGGAGGTCGGTGACTGCAGGGGCCTGCTGGTGCCCGATCTCCAGCATCAAGGCCCCGTCGGGCTTGAGGAAGGGATCGGCCCCGTCCACGATCCTCCGCAGCACGTCCAGGCCGTCCGCACCTGCGCGGAGCGCCAGTCTGGGCTCAAAGTCCCTGACGTTGCGGTCGAGTTTCTCATACTCCTCTGCAGTGACATAGGGCGGGTTGCTCACGATCAGGTCGAAGAGGCCGTCGTCCAACTGGGGCACGATGGGATCGAAGAGGTCCCCTGAGAGGAGTCGGATCCGGTCTGCGAGGCCGTGGCGTTCCACGTTCCTGGCTGCTGCAGCAAGGGCCTTGTCGCACAGGTCCGTGGCCATGACGTGGGCCGTCTTGCAGTTGGCCGCCAGGGCCACGGCGATGCACCCGCTGCCTGTGCACAGGTCGCAGACCCGCTGAGGTCCCGGCCTGGACCTCACAAAGTCGATGGCCTTCTGCACCAGCAGCTCTGTCTCGGGCCTGGGGATCAGACAGTCCTTGCAGACCTCGATCTCCAGGGAGTAGAACTCGGTCCTGCCCACCAGATAGGCCACAGGCTCTTGCTGGCCGGCCCGTCTGACCAGTTCGCGGAGCCGGTCCAGTGCAGGCCTGTCCACGACCGTGTCGAACTGTGTGTAGAGATCGATCCGCTTCTTGCCCAATACGTGGGCAAGCACCAACTCCGCGCTGAGCCTGGGCGAATCGACCTTCCTGTCCGTCAGGTATTGGGTGATCCACTCCAGGAGCCTCTTGATGGTCCAGGCATCCGGGGCAGGGGAATCACCGGCCTCCACCTGGGATGACCCCACGCGTCTTGCGTCTCGGTCCTGGTTCTTGCGTCTCAGCATCGTCCTTATGCTTCAAGAGGTTAGAAGGATGGCGTCTCACAGAGACGCCCTACATTCCGGCTTCCGGCTTCTGGATTCTGGATTCTCTCTAAATCACCACCTTATCCATCATCCGCGGGAACGCGATGCACTGGCGGATGTGCTTCTCGCCCGTAATCCAGGCCACGGTCCTCTCCACGCCCAGGCCGAACCCGCCGTGCGGGAAGGTCCCGTACCTGCGGAGGTCCAGGTACCAACTGTAGTTCTCCGGGCTGAGCTTCTCCTCTCCCATGCGAGCGATGAGTCTGTCGTAGTCGTCCTCGCGGACCGACCCTCCGATGATCTCGCCGAACCCGGCCGGGGCCAGGAGGTCGTAGTTCTCCACGACCTTGGGATTGGACCGGTCCTGGCGCATATAGAAGGCCTTGGCGTCGCGGGGGTAGTGGGTGACGAACACGGGTTTGTCGTGCATCAGGGAGAGGATGGTCTCGTCCGAGCCGCCCAGGTCCTTGCCCCACTGGAACTCGGCAGCGAGCTTGGCATGCTTGGGGTTGTTCTCGATCCGGGTCTGGACCTCCGCAAGGTCGCCTCGGAGGTCAATCAGCTCCGCAGCGATCTTGTCCTTCTGCCACTGCTTGATCGAACCGCCCTGCTGCTTCTCCAGTTCGGCGATCCGCGCATCCAGCTGGCCCTTCTGGGACTGGAGCTGCTCCAGCTCCTGGGCCATGAATGCCCTGGCCTTGTCCGAGGTCAGGATGTCCACGGCCTCTGTGTAGGTGAGCCTGTAGAACGGGGGCTGGATCCGCTCCAGGGCAGGGATGTCCGCACCCAGGGCCTCCAGTTGGGCACGGTTGTCCGCCAGGGCCCTGGCCGCAATGGTTGAGACCAGGCCCTCTGCCAGCTCCAGCAGGCCGGGCAGGTCGATGAAGGCCACCTCGGGCTCGACCATCCAGAACTCGGTCAGGTGGCGGCGGGTCTTGCTCTTCTCGGCCCTGAAGGTCGGGCCGAAGCAGTAGACCTTGCCCAGGCTGGCTGCAGCGGACTCCAGGTAGAGCTGGCCCGTCTGGGTCAGGGCAATGGGCTCGCCGAAGTAGTCCACCTGGAAGAGGGACCCGACCTCCTCGCCCGCGATGGTAGTAAAGATCGGGGTGTCCACCAGGGTGAACCCGTTGTCGTTGAAGTAGCTGCGGATCGCATCGATGACCGTGTGCCGGACCTTGGCTATGCACCACTGCCGGTTGGACCGCAGGTGGAGGTGCCGGTGTCGCATGAGGAAGTCCACGCCGTGCGGCTTGGGCGTAATCGGGTAGTCCACAGACGGCCCGACCACGGCCGCGCCCGTCACGGCCAGCTCAAAGCCGCCCGGGCTTCGAGGCTCTGCCCTGACCAGGCCGGTGACCGTCAAGGACGACTCCTGGCCCAGGTGGTCCAGTTGGGAGAAGGCCTCGTCCGGCACCTTGCCCTTCTCCACCACGGCCTGGCACAGCCCGGTCCCGTCGCGGATCACCAGGAACGACACCTTGCCGCTGGACCGCCCGTGGTAGAGCCAGCCCGCCAGGGTCACTTCCTGACCCACGTGGTCCTTCAGGTTCGAGATCGTCGATCGTTGGGCCATGAATCCTACCTCAAGTCTGTGTCGCACAGGTCCAAGACCGGTCGAGATCGCCGGTCCTATCCGGCCCCAGACTATACACCTGCGCAGACCATCCGAGAAGGACCAACCCCCGGAAAGAGATGGATAGGACCCGAGAGATTGCCTATGATCCGGCCATAGGGACCCTGCAGGTCGGCTGCAAGGTCGAGAAGATCAAAGTGGCTCAAGAGGAGAAGAACCTGCAGTCCGTGATGGCCAACAGGGCCGTTGTCACCCGCACCGCGGGCCTCGCCCTGGTCCGGGTGGACAGGGGTCTCACCATCGACGAGGTCGTGTCCGCAGGGCCCGCTGCAGGATCCCGGGCCATGGACACACGAACCGCCATTCTCCGTTGGGCCAGCCTTGCCATCCTACTCCTGGCCGGGTGCCGGACACGGCAGAGGTCCGAGGTTCCATCCCCATCGATCCCCTCTGCGCGGACGCAGAGGGTCTTGGCCTCAGACCCGCGTTTCGTGTACGAGGGCCGGTTCGACCACTCCGATCCCAACGCCCCGGTCGTGATCTGGCAGGCCAGCCGGGTCCGCCTCGACTTCGAGGGGGACGCCATTGACCTTCTGTTCGACAAGCCCAAGGGCCAGTGCTTCTTCAACGCACAGGTGGACGGATCCACGAAGATCGTCGAGGTCCGCGAGGGATCACCTCCACTCGGTTCGACGATCTCAGGGTTGGGTCCGGGCCGCCACCACCTCGTGCTCTTCAAGAGGAGCGAGGCCGACGCGGGGACGGCCCGATTCCGTGGCGCGAGCCTGCCACCTGGCGCACAGGCGTGGAGACCTGCCCCGATCCCCTACAGGCTCAGGATGGAGTTCATCGGTGACTCGATCACGGCCGGGGCCTGCAACGAGGACGGCCAGGAGGACCAGTGGGAGGACCGGCGTACGCACAACGCGGCCCTGAGCTATGCCGCCCTCACTGCAGCAGCCTTCAATGCAGACCACCGCAACATCGCGGTCAGCGGCATGGGCATCTCAACAGGCTGGGTGGAGAAGAAGGCAGGCCAGGTCTGGGACCGCCTGTATCCAGATGCCTCGTCACCGCGTGCAGACCTGCAGGCCTGGACCCCAGACATCGTATTCGTGAACCTGGGCGAGAACGACGACTCCTTCCCCAAGGCCCACGGCCAGCCGTTCCCCGCCGGCTATACAGACGGCTACATCGCCCTTGTGCAGGCTGTCCGCACTGCCTACCCGAGGGCCCGGATCGTGTTGTTGCGGGGCGGGATGTCCGGCGGTTCCCAGAGCGGCCCGCTCCGCCACGCCTGGGAGGCCGCGGTCGCCAGGCTTGAGGCGACCGATCAGGCGGTCAGCCACTTCGTATTCACACACTGGTCCACGAACCACCCCCGCGTGTTGGACCACCATGCCCTGACCGCCGAGCTCACCGGTAGGGTCAGACCTTAACATAACAAATAGACCCAGTGCCCATCATGCTGGATTCGAGTGAAAGAGGTCTTTGGATTTAGATTCCTTGTATGGCCGGTCACTATCTGTCCGGCCATGAACCGCCAGACGATGGACTGACCTTGGCAGCCAACAAGGCCAAGGACCTCCGGATGCAGGACCCGCCTCAGCGATCCCCCCTTGAACCGCCTGTTTGAGCCCTGCGGTCAGGGGATGACGCGAGGCCCTGGCTGGGATCAACACGGGGCGAGGGAGACGGGTCCTCAGTTCGTAGCCTCGCCCGCTACGAACTCGATGGGCGCGGACCAGTGGCTCCACCGGCCTGTCTTGTCCTTCATCCGACACCGGACGCGATAGGTACTGCCCGGTGCGAGGTTGTCTTCAGGGATCTGGATAAGGCGGTTGCCGGCATTGGTCAGCTCGTCGCTCTGCCACACGGGCAGGAGCTCGTACTTGCTCCGCCCGAGCACAGGCACGCCGGGCTCGGTCTCCTGGTCGGTCATGCTCACGGACACATCGATGGAAAAGTCGCTGCTGGAGATGGAGTACTGCAGGGCCTGAACCGCGATCACGTTGGTGCCGTTGACCAGGTAAGGATAGGGGGCGGTCAGGGCCGCCTCCTCATAGCCGGTCGCCTCGTGGTCCGCTGACCCGGTGGCGGCGTCGTAGGCCTTGTCCCCATCGCTGCAGTATAGGCGTTTGACCTCCGTGCCGTTGATCCAGACAATGCACCCGTCGTCCACGTAGGCGCGGAGCTTCAAGGACTGCACCTGGTCCTTGTCCTGAATCTGGAAGGTGTTCCTCAGATAGACCGTGCTGTAGTTGTTGAGCATGGGCGGCGCGTGCAGGGACAGGTCCGTGTTGTCGTCGTTGTCGCCAAAGCCGATGGGCGTCTGGCCCACCAGCCAACCGCTGTCGTTGAAGCCGGCCTGCCTCCAGGCACTGGCCGGAGAGCTGGGCTCCTGGGTGCCCTTGAAGTACTTCCACTGGGCATTGGGGGCCAACAGCACGATCTCCTGGTCCCCCGTGGCCGGGCGGTAGTTCAAGGCATGCTCCGCGATCCGCCACTGCATGGCAGCGAAGGTCGATGCACCCTGGCGGTCGCTGAATGCACTGGTCTCGAACCGCAGGTCATGGACCGGATACCCGGCGGGACCCTTGTACTGGATCGTGGGCGTGTTCGGGAGGTTGGCCGAGTCCCCTTCCGCGTTGGCCAGTGTGTCCAGGTTGTTGGAGGATCCGACCCATGAGAACCCGCCCTGGAACGTGCCGCTCTTCCATGCGAACTGCTTCATGAGGGCCACACACTCCTCCAGGGTACCGTTGTCCATGGAGGTTCCGGGCACCGTGCGGTCCAGACGCCAGCGGTCCCTGTCTGCAGGCACGAAGTCCGCGATCACCGCGGCCAGCTCGTCGATCATCCCGTCGATGACCTCAGGCTGCCAGTGCAGGTCCCTGAACTCCCGGATCCGGTTGCGGTACTCCTGCCTGAGCGCGGCCTTGTCGGGCTGGACCGTGTACTGGGTGAACACGTGGTCGATGTAGCTCTGGTCGTAGATGGCCCCCTTGGCATGGTCGATCCCCCTGTTGAAGAAGGGTCCCCAGGTGTCGTCCACATCAAAGGGGAGCCACTGCAGCTTGCCGAAGGGATTCGTGCTGTAGTCCGGATAGAAGTACCACGCGGCGTTCTTGAGGCAATGGACGCAGGTCGCGCCCGTGAAGATGTCATAGTGCCTGATGGCCTCCACCACCGTGTGATACCGGTACCATTCGTCGCAGTCCAGGTACTCGCGGATGAACGCTGCGGAGGCCTGGTAGGTCAGGTCCCAGCGGATGTTCTCGTAGTCCGAGGCGTCGTCCACCGCGTCCGGCCCCTGGTAGCGGAGCTGCGGAAGCCCGTCATAGATCTTGTCCGCCAGCTTGTAGAGATTGCCCTTGGGCAGGCCCAGCCGGTCCAGGAACGCCCCGTCGTAGTTCTCAAAGGCGATGTGAAGGCCCCAGAAATCGCCCAGGTACTGGCCGTCCTTGCCTGTGGGGGCCTCTTGCGGCCCGTCCACCACGCGGAGGTGGATCCAGTAGGTCTCGGGGGCAGGCACTCCGAAGGCCTGAAACAGCCGCATGTCGATGACCTCGTTGAGGCCGTACGGATAGCGTCTGTAGTTGGCGAACGTGATCTGATTCCCGAACATCTTGCCCGTGTTGAGGTGCTGCCACTTGGACGGGAAGGGAGTCCCGTAGATGTCCCTGGCCTGGAAGTAGTCGCCCCGGTTGAAGCGGAACTTCATGGATCGCTTGCCCGCGATGCTGCCGTAGTTGTAACGTCCGTTGCCGCCCCGGAGCCGGTATCCGATGTGGTCGTAGACCTTGCCTTCATAGACGAAGGCCCCTTCCCAGTTGTAGGCCCGTCCGGCCTCCTGCACGGTCAGGGACGTCGTGCCTTGGTCGATGCGGTCCGCCGCACTGTACCCATTGCACTGGTACAGGTCCGCCGCACGCGTGATCAGGGTGTACACGGGCAGAGAGGTCAGGACCTCCGAGGGATGCACGTGGCCCGGCCCGCCCGGCGCCACCGAGTCCTGGCCGGCTACGTAGTCGGGCACGCCGTCATACACGTAATAGGCGAAGTTCAGGGACGGGTCGTCCGCATAGGGCACCCGGATCCCATGGCCTGCCTCATCCTCGGCCTCGATCCGGTACCGAACCAGGGTCCGGTTGGTCTGGCCCGGGATCGCGGCGGTGTAGACGTCGTCGTGCGCCTTCTGATCCTCCCCTGTGCCGTCGTCGGTCATGGCCACCTCGATCCAACTCGCAGCCGCCTCAAACGCGGGATTCAAGGGCCTGTCCTGAGAGGGGTTCGAGACCAGGGAAGAGATCGACACGGGCAGATACGCCGGGATGTACGCCCCCGGGTCCACGTATTGGACCTTGAGCCGGACCTGATGCACGCCGTCCGGATCCGTGACCTTGGCGGTGATCCGGACCGGCTCCCCGGACACAGGGGCCTCGGGCCTGTGCCTGACTTGGCGGATCTGGGGTGGGACCGCACGGGAATACACGCTGTTCTTGCGTCCCGGCGTGGGCGAGCCGAACGCGGACTCGGGCCGGGCCGCGTCGTTGTACGCCGAGCTCCGCCAGCTCCCGGCCAGGTCGTTGTCCAGGCTGGGGTGGATCAGCTCCATGGACCCGCCCTCTCCATTGGCCGCAATGGGCCAAGGGAAGTCCGAGTCGTAATCCACGGCGTCGATCACGCCCCCGGCCGCATTGCAGAGCACCAGGTCCTCCCCCTCGTTGCTCAGCTTGCCCCCGAAGGGCCCGAGCGCGACTACGCCGAACTTGGCCAGGCACTCCTCGGGGTCCTGACCGATCACCAGATAGCCGTTCGCCGCGATCTGCGTCCCCTGCGGGAACACGTAGTCCACGCCGTCGGCAAAGGACCAACCCGACAGGTCCACGGCCTCGGTGAAGGCGTTGTAAAGCTCAATGAACTCCACGGCCTCGGTGTTGTTGTCCTCGTGATAGTGGATCTCGTTGATCACCACGTTCTGCTCCGGCACAGGAGACAGGACCGAGGATCGCTCCTCTGTGGCGAAGGTCCAGACTGCACTGGAGTAGGTCTTGACCCCGTAGTAGGAGACCACATACCAGTAGTAGGTGGTGTCATGCGCCAGCACGGGTGTGCAACTGGCCCTGGGGGTCACGATCCTCTGGGCCCCGGTGAATTGAGGGTTGTCGCTCACATGGACCGTGTACCCGCTCGGGGCCATGGCCGGAGGGACCCAACTGAACACGGTCCCGGGCTGGACCTCGACGGCCTGGTTCATGGGGGACGGCTGGGTGGCGATGTACGAGGCCTGCGCGACATCAGGGCCGATGGCGTAGTTCGAGCCGACCTCCTCGGCAGTCAGAGGGCTGTCGTAGACACGGAACTCGTCGATCGAACCGAGCAGATAGGGGTCGTTATACAGGGACCGGCCCAGATATCCCAGGACGTCATCCACCGCAGAAAGGGGTATGGTCACCGACCTGGATTTGGCCAAGAGCCCGTCCACGTAGAGGCTCATGGTCTTCTGGACGCCATCGTAGACACAGGCCACGTACACCGGCACGCCCTGCGGCGGACGGGTGTGGTCGAGGATCTCCTCATGGTTGTTCCCGGGGTCCGTGTCGCAGATCACAAGGCGCGAGGTGTTTGCGCCGCTGTGAGGCGTGTAGAAGAGGCAGTATCGACCCATCCCCGTGGCGGGATTCGTGCCACCGAGGTCAAAGACCCTGGCCCAGGCCCCGTTGTTGGAGTAGGTGAACCAGCACTCGAAGGTCACACTCTGCAACGCGGTGATCAGGGCGCCGGGCAGGTTGACATAGTCCCCGTTGCCGTCGAACCTCACCGCGTTGGAGGCGATCGTGGCATTGCCCATGAGCGCCCCGTGTTGGCCACCCACAGAGTCAACCGCCTGCTTGTCACCGTCGGTGAAGCTGTACCTGTGAATCAGGTCGGCATGGGTGAGCGAGGCAAGATGCAGAAGGATGAGAATGGCGTGTCGAGATCCGTTCATTTGTTTATAGGCTTTTCTATTTAACAAATCTTACATTCACAAACCTATCTATTTTACTCCTTCGGGCATAGTCTGTCCACCCATTACCAATACAGTACATGCTTGGCCCTGTGTTAGTTCCGTACGCCGGACCGTTCAGAGCAGGTCTTTTCGTTGCCGCAGCCTGGCAAGAACCTCTGCCGAAGCGGTCTCTGCCCCTGCCCCGACAGCGGCCCTGACCCGGTCTGAGTCAGACAGAAGGAACACGTTGGCCCGCCTCTCCTGGCCCAGGCTGGACGGACAGGTGGCCTGTCTTGCCCGGGCCAGGGCCTCCCGAATATGCACGTTGGCTGGATCGATGCTCAGGCCGAAGGCGTAGTTCTCCAGGGCGTAATCGTGCCCGCCGAACACCAGGGTCTCGTCACGCAGGCAGGCCAGACGCTGCAGCGACGTCCACATGGTCTCCGGATCGCACTCGAGCATGCGCCCGCACCCCCCTTGGAAGAGGGTGTCCCCGGTCCAGAGCATCCCCGGCCCGCCAGGCCCGGCCATGTAGTAGCAGACACTCGTCCTGGTGTGGCCCGGTGTGCCGATCACCTGGATGATATGGGACCCGAGTCTCAGTGCCTGGCCGTCCCGTGCGACCTCGTCCACGAAGGGGATCCGCACAGGGTCCGGACCGATGATGCGGGCGCCCGTGCGGTCCTTGAGCACCCGGATCCCGGCCACGTGGTCCGCATGGTGATGGGTGGCCAAGACCGCCTCCAGTCGCAGACCCCGGCCCTCCAACTCCCGGAGCACAACCGCCGCGTCACCTGGATCGACCACCAGGGCCCTCCCCTGCTCGAAGGACCACAGGTAGATCAGGTTGTCCTCCAAGGCCCGCAACGTGATCACGTCATGCATGGGCCGGCTCGTTTCTGACCCGTGACGTCACCCGTTGCGCGAATGCCATACCCAATGGATCTCGCTTAAAACCTAAAACCTAAAACATAGAACCTAAAACCTAAAACCTGAGACTTGCCTCTCGCCTCTCACTCCACTCTGATCTTGAACACCACCTTGTGGACAGGGGCCGGGCAGGTGACCTGGCAACAGGGCAGGTGGGCGTCTTGGGGGCACAGGAGGCAGAAGATCCCCGGCTGAAGCCTCGTCTGTGCGACGGGCGTGCCCGCGCGGTGGAACATGATGTCCTTGGCCTCGCTGTAGGGCTCCGTGACCTCCAGGCCCGCGATCGGCGAGGTGTACACGATCTCCTCGCCTGCCATCAGGGCCTGGATGTCGATGTACTTCTTGTGCGATTCAAAGCGGTCCGGGTCAATCGGCCGGGTCGCATAGTGCTGTATGATGTAGTAGAGGTCCTCTCCATCCACCGGGTAGCGGCCGTCCGGCTGCCGGGCGGTCGCCGGGTCGGCGAGCACAGCAAAGGCCTGCTTGAACCGCCTGTGCAGGGGCTCCAACAGATGGGCGTTCTCGATCCGGTCTACGATCATGACACCCTCTCCTCCGGAAATATGAATTTGGCCGCAATGTAGGTGATCACGAGAGGGACCACGGCCGTCACAAGGCACAGGAAGACCGCGGCGATCCGGACCAGGCTGGGATCCACGTCATAGGTCTCCGCGATCCCGCCGCAGACCCCGAAGATCTTCCGATCGCCCCGGGATAGATGGAGTCGTCTCATGGTGCATCCTTTCCTGATTCCGGCTCCCGGATTCTGGCTTCCGGATTCTGGATTCTCTCATATCAAGGATAGACGCCCATCCCCCCCACTCCTTACAGATCAACTACCAGCCAATAGCCAACAGCCAACAGCTAAGAGCCAATTGCCAACAGCCGCCTTCTACAGGTCCATCTTGTCCCGCAGATAGCCCTTGAGCTGGTCCGCGGAGACTCGGATCTGTTCCATGGTGTCCCGCTCCCGGACCGTGACCGTCTGGTCCTGGAGGGTCTGTCCGTCGATGGTGACGCAATAGGGGGTGCCGGCCTCGTCCTGTCTTCGGTACCGGCGACCGACCGCGGACTTCTCGTCGTAGAAACAGGTGAAGTACCGCTTGAGGTCGTCGTAGATCCTGCGGGCGATCTCGGGCATCCCGTCCTTCTTGACCAGGGGGAAGATCCCGGCCTTGATCGGGGCCAGGGCCGGGTGGAACCGAAGGAGGTTCCGCTGCTCGCCCCGGACCTCTTCCTCGTCATAGGCGTCAACCAGGAAGGCCAGGGTGCTCCGGTCCATGCCCGCGGAGGGCTCGATCACATAGGGCACATAGCGACGGTGGCTCTGGTCGTCGAAGAAGGTCAAGGGCCCGGACTGGTAGTCCTCTGCCTCGTCCGCCAGCCTGACCTTGGCTAGGTCGCGGCCGTTTTCGAGCCAGGAATGGAGGGTCCGCATGCCCCTTTGATGCTGGCGGAGGTCGTAGTCCGTGCGGTTGGCGATCCCCTCCAGCTCCTGCCAGTCGCCGGACCCGAACGGGAACCGGTACTCCACGTCCACGCAGCCCTTGGCGTAGTGGGCCAGCTCGTCCTTGGCGTGCTCACGGAACCGGAGGTTCTCCTTCTTGAGGCCGAGGTCCGTGTACCAGGAGAACCGCCTCTCCTTCCAGTGCTCGTACCACTGCTCGTCCGTGCCCGGCTCGCAGAAGAACTCCAGCTCCGCCTGCTCGAACTCGCGGGTGCGGAAGATGAAGGCCTTGGTGGTGACCTCGTTGCGGAAGCTCTTTCCGATCTGGGCGATGCCGAATGGGACCTTGACCCGCGTGGAGTCCAGGACGTTCCGGAAGTTGGCGAAGATCCCCTGGGCCGTCTCAGGCCGCAGGAACAGGGTCATGGAGTCGTCCACATTCGCACCCATGGAGGTCTCGAACATGAGCTTGAAGGCCATGGGCTCCGAGAACTGGCCCACAGCCCCGCAGGCAGGGCAGACCTTGCGGCTCAGATCCGAGGTCTTGGCCGGGTCGACGGCCGCGTGCGAGGTGTGCTCGTCACCGGCCTCGCCTTCGTGATCCTTGAGGTGGTCCACACGGGACCGGGTGTTGCACTTCCTGCACACGCTGACCAGGTCCGCGAACTTGTCCGCATGCCCCGAGGACTTCCAGACCAACGGGTGCATCAGGATGCTGCAATCCACGCCCACCACGTCGTCTCGCATCTGGACCACGGACTTCCACCAGGCCCGCTTGACGTTGTTCTTGAGTTCCACACCCAGAGGGCCGTAGTCATAGCAGCTGGCCAGGCCCCCGTAGATCTCCGAGGATTGGAATATGAATCCACGCCGCTTGCACAGCGATACGATGTCGTCCAGTTTGGTGATCTTGGCCATACTTATCCTACTTGGCGATAACGAGGACCGGGTCATTGCCGCCCCGGAGCTTGCGGGAGTACTCCCAGTTTGCAGGCCCGGCCTCCAACGATCGGGCGAACCCATACTCAATCTCACCGACCCGATGGAACAGAGGCTGGCCCACGTATCGCGAGTCCGCGAAGCGGCCTGTGATGGTGGCCTGATACCAGAAGATCGGAAACCGCCGCCCCTTGGGCCCGGGGTCAACAGCGGACAGGTCAACATTGTGCGCGCCGGCCAGCACACGTTGCGTCACAAGGCCCGGATCCCGCGTCATGTAGTGGTCCGCCCAGCATGTGGCGGTGGGCTGGCAGGCCACGCAACCCAACTCATCCTTCCCCCAGTACTCCGGCGTATAGGAGTCCAGCAAGGTCAGGTGGATACTGGCTTGGGTCTGCTGGGCGATGACCCTTGCGGCCTCACTGACCAGCCAGCACCCCGCTGCATGGCCGATCAGGTGGACCTGCCTCCACTGCCTGGAGAGGGCCACGATCTTCGAGCCCAGATCCGGGCCGAAGTTCGCCCTCGCGGCCAGCGCCGCGTCCCTGACGCTGAGGCGATTGGCCTGGGCCCGCCAGTCATACCAGGCACAGACCCAAGGCCCCGGGCCCAGTTGGTCGCGGATGGCCAGGGCCATGCCCTTGTGCCAGGTCGTCTTCTCCTTCCAGCCGGGGGCGACCACGACCAGACACGGGCCCTCGCCAGGGCCGTTGGCGTCGGCAGTGATCCTCTCGACGAGCCTCTTCACCTCCTGCGAGCGACCGGCCAGCGTCTTCTTGCTGCCGCGAACCGGGTCCGCAACGTACAGGGTGGCCTCCTTGGGCTTGAGCCGGAGCAACCTACCCCATGACCAAGCGGCCCCAGCCCGGCAAGGAAGCAGCAGGACCAGGACCAGCACCACGCCCAGGGCCCCTGCCCAGGCAGCCCGCGGCCGAGTCTGTCCGACAGATCCTCTTGAGATGTCCATTGTCCTCATGGCAGCCCATGAGTAAAACATCCGCCATGCGTTTGTTCAAGCTCAAAAGTGCCGGGTAGGGCCCGCCGCTGGACCCTTCCCCCTACAGGACCGTGTGTGTGGTCGGGGCCGGCCCCGCAGGCCTGATGGCCGCAATCCAGGCGGCTCAGACAGGGACCCCGACTGCCGTCCTTGAGGCCAACCCCATTGCCGGCAAGAAGTTGCTTCTGACCGGCGGCGGACGATGCAACCTGACGCACCAGGGCTGCCCGGACGAGATCCTGCAGGCACTGGGGCCCAGAGGCCGATTCCTGGCCCACTGCATCCACAGATTCCCCCCGGCCTGCGTGATCCAGATGTTCGAGGGGCTTGGGTTGCCGGTTTGGGTCACGCCGGACGGGTCCGCATTCCCCGGGGGCACCGCACGCGCGACTGCTGTGCGGGACGTCCTCCTGGGTGAGGCCCGCCGCCTTGGGGTCCAGGTCCTGTACGGCCGTGCTGTAGACCGGGTCCTGCAAGACCCCGCCGGGGGATTCCTCCTCAGGACCTCCGGGCAGACCGTACGCACGCGCAGGCTCGTCCTGGCCACCGGGGGGCTCTCGTACCCCCACACCGGCTCCACCGGACAGGGCCTGCGCATGGCCCAGGCCCTGGGCCATACACTGGTCCGGCCGAGACCCGCCCTGGTCCCCCTGGTGACCGCAGAGACGTGGCCGCCGCGCCTGGCCGGCCTCTCCATAGGACCCGTCCGTGTGCGAGCGAAATGTGCAGCACGGAGGGTCTCCGAGACCGGCGACCTGGTCTTCACCCAGGACGGGATCGGCGGCCCCGCAGTCCTGAACCTCAGCCGGCATCTGACCGACTCCCTGTCCGACGAGCAGGACTCCGTGGAGATCTCGATCGATCTGCTCCCGGACGTGCCTGAGGACGCGGTGGAAAGGCAGATCCTCCAATGGGCGCAGACCCATCCCAAGAAGACCGTGACAGGCCAGGTCGCGGCCTGGGTGCCCAGACGCCTGGCCGAGGTGCTCGCGCACCTGGCCGGTTGCCCCGCGGACCTGCGGGTCAGTCACCTGGGCAGGGACCACCGACGGGGCCTCGTCCAGGCGATCAAGGCCCTGGGGCTTCACATCGTGGCCACCAGGCCGATGGCCGAGGCCACGATCACGCGGGGCGGCGTGGCCACAGACCAGATCGACCCCAAGACCATGCAGTCGAGGCTCTGCGCAGGGCTGTTCTTCGCAGGAGAGATGATCGACGTAGACGGCCCCTGCGGCGGATACAACCTCCAGATCTGCTGGTCCACCGGGGCCCTCGCAGGGGCCGCGGCCCGCTGATTGCCGCCCCGGAACGACGGGCGAGCCCGTGGATCCGGCAACTGCGCACAGGCCTCGCAGAGGGCCGCGGGCAATTCGAAGGTTGACATCCTAGGCAGACGACCCCATAATCAACTGAGTGGACCGACTGGGTTTCAGGTTATCCTGCGGAGGATCGACCGATGCGCCTGACTGTGACACGAAAAGATGGCCAGACGATGGTATACCAGTTCAGTGAAGATCCGGTCCACATCGGGAGAGGTCCGGACAACCAACTGGTTCTGGCGGATGCGACCATCTCCAAGCGCCACGCGGTCATCTACCGCACAAAGGAAGAGGGCTGGATGGTGGAGGACCTCCAGTCCGCCAACAAGACCTACTTGAACGGCCTGGCCATCCACAAGTCTGCCCTCCACACAGGGGACTGCCTGAAGATCGCGGACGTGCCCTGCCAGATCGACCTGGAGGACGTGCCCGCAGCGCCCGCCGAGAACCCGGCGGAGGACACCCTCCATCTCGAGGCCTCCCTGGCCACGCCCCGCAGCGAGACGGTCATCCGGAAGCCGGACGCCGGACACGCACCGGCCATGCGCATGCCGGCCAAGCGACTCACGGACTTCTCCCAGGCCGCGGATCTCCTCTCCAACGCAGCCACCCTCGAAGACCTTCTCACGGCCCTGCTGAACACCTCGCTCAAGCAGTTCAGCGCATTTCACGTGTGGTGTGCACTCAGGGAGCAGCCCAGCGGGCCCATGACCTACCACCTGGGCAAACGCCGCGACGGAAAGCCGGTCGAGCTGGCGGACATCCCTCTGGCCGACAAGATCAACCAGGCGGTGGAGAAGGGCCTGTCCTTGGTCCTGCCGCTCGTTTCCGCGGATCTCGAGGGCAAGGAGCGGATCCGCTCGGCCATGATCGTGGCCATCGTGAACCCCTCGGGCTGCTACGGGGTAGTGTATGTGGACAATGCCATGATCCATGAACACTACAGCCTCAGCGACCTGGACTATCTGATGTTCCTGGCCGTCCAGACGGCCACGATCCTCAAGAGGATTCTCAAGGGTTAGGCCGGCTGTCTCGGGTCCGGAGGAGGATGCGGACCCGCGCGTCGACCCGAGGTCGATGTTCTTTACAGACCGGACCGTGACCGGTACAATGCGGCCGTATGCAACATGCACTAGGGTTCGGTCAACAAGGAAGGTCGCCTGCAGGGACCGGATTCGAGGACAAAAAAATGGCAGGCAAAATAAGGATCGACCCGGAACGCTGCAAGGGCTGCGGCTTGTGTGTCGGCGTATGTCCCGCCCAGTTGATCCGCATCGCCAAGGTCTCCAACCGCAACGGCTACTTTCCGGCCGAGGCCGACCCGGCGGGCTGCACCGGTTGCGCAAGGTGTGCGACCATGTGCCCGGATGCGGCCATCACGGTCTTTCGGCGGACTGCGATCCCAGGCTCAAGGTCGCCCGGCAAGCCCGTGGAGGCCGTTAAGGAAGGGTCGTGAGAAACGAGAAGGAGAGGGTCTTGATGTGCGGCAATGAGGCCCTGGCCGAGGCAGCGGTC
This sequence comes from Phycisphaerae bacterium, assembly GCA_018007255.1. Lineage (GTDB taxonomy): Bacteria > Planctomycetota > Phycisphaerae > Sedimentisphaerales > Anaerobacaceae > DTPU01. Next base: position 17,876 of record JAGOQT010000026.1, read on the forward strand.
CTCGCCGGCCTGGACGCCTACTTCGGCTACCCCATCACACCCCAGAACGAGATCCCGTCCTACATGGCCCGCCGCATGCCCTCCCTGGGCCGCGTCTTTGTACAGAGCGAGAGCGAGCTGGCCGCGATCAACATGGTCTTCGGCGCGGCGGCTGCGGGCAAACGGGCCATGACCAGCTCCTCCAGCCCGGGCATCAGCCTGATGCAGGAGGGGATCAGCTATCTGGCCGGAGCGGAGCTCCCGGCCGTGATCGTGAATGTCATGCGGGGCGGACCGGGCCTGGGCAACATCGCCCCGTCTCAGGGGGACTACTTCCAGGCCACGCGGGGGGGCGGCCACGGGGACTACCGGACGATCGTCCTGGGGCCGGCCACCGTGCAGGAGATGGCCGATCTGACGGCCCGGGCCCTGGATCTGGCCGATCTGTACCGCACCCCGGTCATGATCCTGGCGGACGGGATCCTGGGGCAGATGATGGAGCCTGTGGTCCTGGATCCCAAACCCGGCCGGGCCCTGCCGCCGAAGGACTGGGCCCTGACCGGGGCGGACGGAAGGCCGCAGAACATCGTGCGATCGCTCTGGCTCCGCGAGGGCGCAATGGAGGAGCTCAACTACAAGCTCCAGGACAAGTACCGCAGGATCGAACAGTCCGAGGTCCTGTACGACCAGGACCTCCCTGAGGACGCGGACATCGTCGTGGTGGCCTACGGCGTGGCGGCCAGGATCGTGCAGGCGGCCGTGCGGTGCGCCCGCCGCGAGGGGATCCGCGCAGGGTGGTTCCGGCCCATCACGCTGTGGCCCTTCCCGGTCCAGCCCGTTGCCGCCGCAGCGGAGTCGTCCCGCATCTTCTTGGTCGTGGAACTCAGTTGTGGACAGATGGTCGAGGACGTACGCCTGGCGGTCAACGGGCGCAGCCCCGTGTTCTTCCACGGCAGGCCTGCCGGCGGAATCCCCTCGAGCGAGGATGTCCTGGACGTGATCCGCAGACTCGTGGGCGACCGGGTTCAGCGCGAGGCAAGGAGCTAGGGCATGGAGACCACGTTCGAGCGGACCCGGGTCCTGAAGGACTGTCCGACCCACTACTGTCCCGGGTGCGGCCACGGCATTGCGCACCGTCTGATCGCGGAGGTGATCGACGAGCTCGGCATCCGGGGCCTCACGATCGGCATTGCCCCGGTGGGGTGCGCGGTCCTGGCCTATGACTACCTCGATGTGGACATGGTCGAAGTCGCGCACGGACGCGCGCCCGCGGTGGCCACGGGGATCAAGCGGACCTGCCCCGACCGGGTCGTGTTCTCCTACCAGGGGGACGGGGACCTGGCCGCCATCGGGACCGGGGAGATCATCCACGCCGCGCACCGGGGCGAGAGCTTCACGGTCTTCTTCATCAACAATGCGGTCTTCGGCATGACGGGCGGCCAGATGGCCCCCACCACCCTGCTCGGCCAGCCCACGGCGACCACGCCGGACGGGCGACAGGCCAACACGGATGGTTTCCCGCTGAAGATCTCGGAGATGGTGGCCCTGCTGCCCGGGACGATCTACATCGAGCGGTGCGCCCTGAGCAGCCCGGACCGGATCCGACAGGCCAAGCAGGCCATCCGGCGGGCCCTCGACCTCCAGGTGCAAGGGGCCAAGGGGCTTTCTCTGGTCGAGATCCTCTCGCCCTGCCCCACCTACTGGCGGATGTCTCCGCGAGAGTCCATGGAATGGATCGAGAACGAGATGTCCCAGGTCTTCCCGCTGGGGTGTCTGAAGAACGATCGGTCAGGAGCGCCCTATGGAGTGCCCGAGCAGCCGGGCTGCCGATAAACTGCAGGAGGCCGTCATCATCTCCGGATTCGGCGGACAGGGGATCCTCCTGGCAGGCAGGCTTCTGGCCCATGCGGCCATGCTGGCCGGCCGGGAGGTCACGCTCATGCCCGCCTACGGGGCCGAGGTCCGGGGCGGGGCCTCCAACTGCACGGTCGTCATCGCGACCGGGCCCATCGCCTCGCCGGTCATCAGTTTCCCCGACTGCGTGGTGGCCTTGAGCAAGGCCGCGCTGTCCAAGTTCGCCCGCGCGGTCAAACCGGGCGGATGTCTGCTCTACAACAACTGCCTGGCCGAGCGAGACCCCCAGATGGACGCGACCGTCCTGGCCCTGGGAATCCCCGCGGACCGGCTCGCGTTGGACCTGGGCGGCGTGAAGGCGGCCAACATGGTCATGATGGGGGCCTATCTGCAGACCCGGGGCGTCCTCGATCTGGACGTCGTCCTCCGCGCCCTGCCCTCGGTGCTGGGACCGAGGCGCCAAAACACGATCCCCCTGAACACCCGCGCGCTCCAAGCGGGCGCGGAGTATGCCCGGTCCGTGACCGAGGCCCCCTCCCGCCCTGTCCGACGCGGCTGATTTCGGACAAAAGGAGTTGTCTGGCCGGGGCCCTCCGACTACAATCGGCAAGGTGCGTGATGAGTGGGTTGGCCTCTTGGGGAACGACCGTATGAGCAAGCAACAAGACAACCGAAAGAACAGCAGAACCCTCTGCAGCTTCTGCGGCCAGGCCGGGAGTCGAGCGGACGCCCTCATCGAAGGTCCCAACAAGGTCTTCATCTGCCCGGACTGCGTGGAGCTGTGCCACAACATCATCCGGCAGAACCGGCGACAACAGACCGGACGCAGCATGGGCGTCAAGCGGATTCCCATGCCCCGCGAGATCAGGGAGTACTTGGACGAGTACGTGGTGGGCCAGGACCGGGCCAAGCGGTACCTGTCCGTCGCCGTGCACAAC
>JAGOQT010000027.1 GCA_018007255.1 Phycisphaerae bacterium
CGAGCGGACCTACTACGTCGACACCGTGAGCGGCTACGACGCGTACAGCGGCCTGACTACGGGGAACGCCTTCAAGACGATCCAGCGAGGCATCAACGCAGCCGCGGCTGGGGACACGGTCGTGGTCCTGCCGGGTGAGTACCGGGGAACCGGCAACAAGGACCTGGACTTCGGAGGCAAGGCGATCACCCTGGTCAGCCAGGATGGGCCCGCGACCACGCTGATCAACTGCCAGGGCAGCGGCAGGGCCTTCTACTTCCATTCCGCCGAAGATGCCACGTCGGTCGTCGAGGGCTTTACCCTGACCGGGGGCAGCTCCACGGCGGGCGGGGCGATCTACTGCGTGGGCAGCAGCCCAACGATCCAGGACTGCGTGATCTTCGGCAACACGACCAGCAGCACGACGAGCGGGACGGTCTACTGCTACAACAACGCCAATGCGGTGCTCATGGGGTGCACGATCCACGACAACACCGGCAGCAGCGCGGCCGTGCGGTTCAACAGCAGCGCAGGCCAGATGCGCAACTGTCTGGTGTACGGCAACGCGATTGCGGGGGCCGGGGGCGGGATTCGGTGCGACAACGGATACAAGACCACGGTGATTCAGAACTGCACCGTGGTGAACAACAGCTCGACCAGCAACGGAGGCGGCCTGTATGTCCGGACCGCAAACGCCCAGGTGATCAACTCCATCTTCTGGGGCAACACGGCGCCCTCGGGCGGACCTCAGATGTACACGTACTACCCGTCCACGCTGACGGTCCGGTACAGCGACGTGGCCGGGGGCAGGCCCGGCATCACCGGGACAGGGACCGTGGTGTGGGAGACCGGCAACCTGGATCAGGACCCCCTGTTTGGGGATCCCGGCAGCGCCGACTACCACCTCAAGAGCACACGGGGGCGGTATTGGAGCGAGCACCAGGTCTGGGTGCTGGACGACGCGAACAGCCCGTGCATCGACGCAGGCGATCCCAACGGCGTGTTGGAGAACGAACCCCAGCCCAACGGCGGGCGGATCAACCTGGGTGCGTACGGGAACACCGCCTATGCAAGCCTCAGCCCCCAGGGCGACTGCACGGGCCTGGAGGGGGATGTCAACCACGACGGTGTGATTGACTTCAACGACCTGTTCGCCCTGATCGACGAGTGGCTCGCCCTATACGGGGATCTGATCGGTTCGACCCCTCAGTAGGGGGCCTGTCTGTGGAATCCGACCCTGCCCCGGGCTCAGGCCCGCGGCAGGGTCGCTCTATTTTTGGGGATCCTCGCGCCTGCGGGCCGGTCAGGGCAGCGGGAACCTGCGGCACAACTCGGTCACCCTGTCCCCCATCGCCGTCCGGAAGGCGTCGTCCAGGCGATAAGACCGTTCGCCCGTGGGCTGCGTGGAAGCGAGCGTCTGGCGGAGCATCTCTGCGATCGGACGCATGTGCTGGGGTCCCATCCCGGCCAGCGTAACCAGGGGCGTGCCCAGTCGCACGCCGCTGGTCACGGCCTGGGGCCTGGGGTCGTAGGGCAGGCGGTTCATGTTCACGATGATCCCGCACTCCTCCAGGGCCCTCTGGGCCACGGCCCCGGTCAGCCCCTCGCGGAACCGGGCCACATCCACCAGGACCATATGGTTGTCCGTGCCTCGGGTGAGCACGTCGAACCCCAGGTCCATCAGGGCCGCAGCAAGGGCCTTGGCGTTCTCCACGATCCGGACCTGGCGGTCGCGGTAGGCGTCGGACAGCATCTCCTTGAAGAACACCGCCTTGGCGGCGATCTGGTTCAAACAGGGCGTGCCCTGGAAGCCCGGAAACGTGGTCTTGTCGATGTGCTCCCACAGCGGCCGCTGCCGCGACCCCACCCGGATGGGGCGATCGAAGTCACGTCCCAGCAGGATCAGTCCGCCCCGCGGACCGCCCGGCTTGTACGTGCTCGTGGTCGTGCAGTGGGCCTCGTCGACGGGCGAGGGATGGACCCCGGCCGCAACCAGGCCGGCGATGTGGGACACGTCGGCCAGGAGATAGGCCCCGACCTCGTCGGCGATCTCGCGGAACCGGGCGAAGTCGATGGTCCGCGGGTACGCGCTGGCACCGCACACGATCAGCTTGGGCCGGACCCGCAGGGCCTGGTCGCGGATCGCACCGTAGTCCAACAGGAGCGTGGACCGATCGACCGCATAGGCCTCCGGGCGGAAGAACCTCCCTGTGAAGGAGACCGACGCCCCGTGGGACACGTGGCCCCCCTGGTCCAGGGCCAGGTGCAGGATCCGGTCGCCCGGGTCGAGGAGGGCGGTGAACACGATGTGGTTTGCGGCTGTTCCGGAGTGGGGCTGGACATTGGCATACCGGGCCCCGAAGGCCTGCTTGGCCCGATCCGCCGCCAAACGCTCGATGCGGTCCACCACCTGGCAGCCGCCGTGGAACCGGGATCCGGGAAACCCCTCCGTGGTCTTGTTCTGGAAGACCGATCCCAGCGCAGCGAGCACGCCCCTGGAGCAGCGGTTCTCCGCCGCGATCAGTTGCAGCGTGTCCGCGACCCGGTCGTACTCGGCCACAATCGCGTCCACGACCTGTGGATCCGCGGCCCGGAGCTCCTCGAGCAGGCCGCTGTGATAGGCCTCCCCGTCCAGACGCGTCGGGCCCAGTCCGTCGAGCGAATCCACCCACGCCGCGGAAGACCGGGCGACCTGGGCGACCTCCTTGTCCACCAGCATCCTTGTCCTCTTCTATCCGAGTAGTAAGCGCAGGACATCGTTGTAGGTCAGGTACAGAAACAGAGAGGCGATCAGTACAAGACCCGCGTAGGTAATAACCTCCTGGACCCGAATGCTCAGGGGCGATCCCTTGATCTTCTCCACGATCAGCAGCACGAACACCCCGCCGTCCACCACGGGCAGGGGCAGGAAGTTCATCACCGCCAGGTTCGCACTGATGAAGGCCAGCAGGTACAGGAAGGTCACGAACGACTGCTCCACGGCCCTGTACGTGATCGTCGCAATGCCCACAGGCCCGCTCATCGCATCCAGATTCACACCCCCGGACAGCAGTTGCTTGAGCGTGACGTAGGTCTGCACCACAAACCGGCAGCTCCGCTTGCCCCCCATGACCAGGGCCTGCCCCAGGCTGCGGGCCTTGTGCAGCTCCTTGAGGGAGGCAAAGGGGATGAACTCCGCGATCTCCGTCTTCGTGGTGATCCACGCCTGGGGGTCCGGGATCGCCGTGGAGGCACGGCCCGCCTGCCCGTCCGGGGCCCGCCACTCGATCTCGATCGGCCCGGCGGCAGAGGCCCGCAGGATGCGGATCAGGTCGAAGAAGCTGCCCACGGGCTGACCGGCCGCAGCGGTGATCGTTGCCCCGCGAGGGATCGGCAGGGCCCCCGCCCCCCCCACCGAGATCGCCTTGGCCACAACCGGACGAGAGGCATCCAGGGCCACGGCGATCCCGATCATGGCGCGGCGGCTGCCCCGCGGCGCCCTGGGCCGGACCACCACGGAGGACACCCGATTCAATCCGTTGGGATCCGCACGCAGGACCCGCACCGCAAGGTCCCGGTTCGCATGGGCATAAACCACCTCGCGCAGTTCCTTGAACGTGGGCTCGTTCACGTCGCCGATGGCCAGGAGGACGTCGCCCCTCCGAAGCGGCGACTGGGCATCCATCGCAGCGGTCACGCGGAGCCGCGGGACCAGAGAGCCGATGTGGTTGAGATCCGCCTCGGAGGTGACCTCCCGGGTCGCGTGGGTCAGCTCCGTGGCGACCTGCACGTCCACCCGGCCCTCGGCCCCCACCCGCTCGACCGTGAGTGTGACCTGGGGCGTGAAGGCCGTCTCCACGGCCTGCCCCAACTCCCAATGGTGCTGGACCGGCCGGCCGTTGACCGCGACGACCCGGTCTCCGGCCTTCAGGCCTGTGGTCTGGAGCAACAGGTCCGGCTGGTCCACCTCCGCCACGGTCAGGCCTTGGGGCTGGTCGAACTCGATCCCGAACAGACGCAGGGGCGCGTCCTCGGACCTCTCGGCCACAATGGACAGGTGGGTCACGGACCCGTCGGGCCGTTGAAGGGTCACGGGCACGGCCTCGCCCGGGTTCGACAGGACTGCGGCAGCCAGGATGTCGTCCGGCTGCAGGCCGTCCCGCTGGCCCGCGATCTCCACGATCCGGTCGCCGGGCATCAACCCCGCCTTCTCCGCCGCGGACCCGGGCAGGACACGACCCACCACCGGGGCTGCAAACTCGACGCCGATCAGGTACACGAGGGCCGTGAGAAGCACCGCGGCAATCACGTTGCAGGTCACCCCTGCCGCGATCACGGCCATGCGGGCCCGCACGGACTTGTTCCCGAAGGACCGGGGGTCATCGACCTGTTTGTCCGGCCCCAGGTCGTCCTGTCCGAGCATCTTGACGTACCCGGCCACAGGAACCAGTCCGATGCGGTACTCCGTGTCCCCGGCCTTGCCCGGACGGCCCAGGGTGAAGCTGAGCAGGCCGTCCCCCTCGGGGTCGTCCTCCTTGGGAAAGAAACGGGGCAGGATGCGGACCCGGTAACCCTTCTCGGTCCTGCGTACCCCAGCCAGGACCGGGGGGATGAACACGGAGAACACCTCCACCTTGATGCCCACGGCCTTGGCCACGAAGAAGTGGCCGCACTCATGGATGAAGACTACGGCACTGAACCCCAGCACAGCCAGGATGATGTTCCACGACATGGCCAGGTGGCGGCCGACCAGGACGGCCAAGGCCACAATGACGATTCCCAGGAGAAGGAGTCTGCCTAGGATCAGGACTCGGTTTGTATTGGGCATCATCGCTCCTGTTGATCCGGCATCCAGGACCGGGAAGGCACCCCAGGCCACCCGGGTCCGTGACCGGCACACCACGGTCACGACCGAGAAGGTATCGGCGATCGTTGAGCCTCACTGTGAATCTTTGCACCCTGGCTCTGGATCCGCTTCTGCACTTCCTGTCTGGCCCAGGCATCGGCCGCGAGGAGATCCTCCAGGCTTGCGCGGTCTTGGACGGTGTGGCGATCCAGACAGTGCTCGATCAGCTCGACAATCGTGGACAGCCCGATCTGGCCGGCCAGGAAGGCAGCGACCGCCGCCTCGTTGGCCGCGTTGAAGACCGCCGGGGCAAGCCCCCCTGCGCGGGCCACCTGGTACGCCAGGGGCAGGGCCCGGAAGGTCTTGGGGTCGGGGCTCTCGAAGGTCAGCGTGCCCAACTCCTCCAGGCGGAGGGGCTTGGCCAGTCCCTTGAGGCGATGCGGGAAGGTCAGGGCATACTGGATCGGGAGGACCATGTCCGGGTTCCCCATCTGGGCGATCACGGAACCGTCCGAGAACTCGACCAGAGAGTGGACGATCGACTCGGGATGGATCAAGACCTCAATCCGCTCCACGGGCACGTCGAACAGCCAGCGGGCCTCGATGATCTCCAGGGCCTTGTTCACCAGGGTCGCAGAGTCGATCGTGATCTTGGGGCCCATGGCCCAGACCGGGTGGGCCAGGGCCTGCTCACGGGTGACCTTCTTGAGGTCCGCGGGCCGGGCCTTGCGCAGGGGTCCGCCCGAGCCGGTCAGGATGATCCGCTGGACCTCCTCCCGCCGGCCGGCCTGCAGGGCCTGGAACACGGCCGAGTGCTCGCTGTCCACAGGCAGGATCGTGCACCCGTTGGCCTTGGCCGCCTCGGTCAGCAGCTGGCCGGCCACGACCAGGGGCTCCTTGTTCGCAATGGCCAGTTGCTTGCCCGCCCTGGCCGCAGCCAGGACCGCCGGCAGCCCGGCCACGCCCACCACCGCGCACAGCACCACATCCACGTCCTGGCGCTGAACCATCTGGACCAGCCCCGTCTGGCCCGTCAGCACCTCCACGTCCTGGTCGTCGACCAGGGACCCGAACCGGGCTGCGAGCCCGTCCCCCGACACGGCCACCACCCTGCACCCCGTGCGCCGCACCTGGTCGGCCAGGAGCTGGATCTGGGAGTGCGCAGTGAGGCCTACGACCTGGTACTCAGGCCCAAGGGCCTCAATCACCCGCAGGGCGTTCTTCCCGATCGACCCGGTCGAGCCCAGGATGGCGATGCGTCTTGTCATGTCTGCCTTGGCTTGGCCCTTCCCGAGGCGCACAGCGACTGTCCACCTCCGGGCAGAACCAAGATCCGCGCGGAAGTGTACGTCGGATTTCACCCCCCTGTCAAGGGAAAGCGGCGGCCCTGGTGCAGGAGACCCCAGGGAGCCCAGTCCGTCCTACCCCGCGCAATCGCGCCTGCAGCCTGTGCAGCCGTGAAATGGGTACTTGGACCGCAGCACCCGGCCTGTTAGGATGGGTGCGGATGGATCTGCAAGAACGATACACAGACCTGCAAGAGCGACTGCGCAGCCTGGGCCGGGTCCTGGTGGCCTTCTCCGGCGGCGTGGACAGCACCTTCCTGCTCAAGGTCTCACTCGATACGCTGGGCGCAGATCACGTCCTGGCCGCAATCGGCGTCAGCCCCTCCCTGGCCAGGTCCCAACACGAACGCGCGATCGACCTAGCACGGCAGATGGGGGCCCGGCTCATCCAGGTTCCGGTCCACGAGTTGGACGACGAGCGGTACAAGGCCAATCAGAAGGACCGCTGCTTTCACTGCAAGACCCACCTGTACCAGACCCTCTTGCAGGTGGCAGCCCGGCACGGCGTCAAGCATGTGGTCTGCGGGGCCAACCTGGACGACCAGGACGACTACAGGCCGGGCCATCAGGCAGGCGCGGCCTTGGGCGTGGAGTGCCCCCTGATGCAGGCAGGCCTGACCAAGGCCCACATCCGCCGGCTCAGCAGGGACCTGGGCCTGGCCACGGCCGACCTGCCGGCCTCGCCCTGCCTGGCCTCCCGGATCGCGTACGGCCTGGAGGTCACGGAGGAACGGCTCAGGCAGGTCGAGGAGGCGGAGGCATTCCTATGGTCCGAGGGCTTGGCGGAGTTCCGTGTCCGCCACCACGACACCCTCGCACGCATCGAGGTCCGGCCCCAGGACCTGGCCAGGGTGATCGCCGAACCCCTTCGCTCCCGTCTGGTGGATCGGCTTCGGGCCCTTGGGTTCAAGTACGTGTCCCTGGACCTGCAGGGATTCAGGTCCGGCTCGATGAACGAGGCCATCCAGCTGCAGCAGCCATGAACCCGATCCAGGCCCGCGCAGCCCCAGACGGGCCATGGGATTGCAGAGGCCCGGCCTGTAGATACAATGTCAGCCTACAGACACGCGAAAAGGAGCCGACCATGACGTCCATCGATATAGGCCCGCGATGTGTCAGTCCCCAGGCAGGTCCGCCTCGGGGTCCGGGGGGACTGCGTCCACCCGTGGCGGGTTTCGGGATCGGGGTGCTGGTCCTGCTGGCCGCAGGATGCCAGGACCCGGCGCAAGAGGTGTCCGGGACCGCGGCAGGGCTGCGGGCCGCAGTGATCCGGCGCATGGAGGCCCCTACGCCCAGGCCGCCGGGCGTGCTGACCGTGGACCAGGCGATCGCAGAGGCCCTGGCCGCCAGCCCGCAGCTCGCACAGATGCAGAGCCGCGTGGCTGCAGCGACCGAGCAGGTCCGGATGGCCCAGGCTGCCTTCTATCCCAGTCTGGTCCTGGCCAATGAATACACCCGGACCGACAACCCGGTCTACGCCATGATGGCCATCATCAACCAGCGGCGCATGGACCCCACGGTCAACTTCAACGACCCGGGCGCACAATCCAACCTTTCCACCCAATTGCAGGCCCAGTGGTCCGTGTGGGACAGCGGCCGGTCCTATTACGGACAGCGAGCCGCAGCCGGACACGAACGCGGGGCCGAGGCCGCCCTGGCTTCAGAGCGGAACCAGTTGGTCGCGGCCGTAGCCCAGGTCTACTATCAGTGGCTCCAGGCCAGGACCTTCATCGCCGTGGCCCAGCAGGCCTTGAACTCTGCCCGCACGAACGAGCAGTTGGCCCAGGCACGCGTGGACACGCAGGTCTCCCTGCAGAGCGACCTGCTCCGTCTCAAGGCGGCCAGGGCAGAGGCAGAGGGCCAGCTCCTGTCTGCCCAGAGTTCTGCCAGTAGGCTGCAGGCCGCTCTCGAGCGCATGCTGGTCAGACCTATCACAGCAGAGGAGGTCCCTGCGGTCGACCTCAGCCCGGATCAGCCGAGGATCTCCTCCACGGACCCCAATGCCCTGGTGCCCAGGGCCCTTGCGCAGCGTCCCGAGATCGAGGCTGCGGCAGCAATGATCGCGGCTGCCTCGGACCAGGTCAGGGCGGCCCGGGCCGGGCACCTGCCCAGCGTGCTGGTCCGCGCACAGGTCCAGTGGGACCGCGAGGACCTCGACGAAGAAGAGGACAGTTGGTTGGCCGGCGTGTCCGTGCCATGGCCCCTGTTCGAGGGGGGGGGCACACAGGCCAGGCTCCGCCAGGCCAGGGCCAACCTCAGGGAGATGCAGGCCAGGGGCGAACAGGTGGCCCTGGACGTGGCCCTGGATGTGCACCAGTCGGCCTTGAGTGCAAGAGAGGCCCAGCAGAGGGTCCAGATCGCCAAGCAGCAACTGGACTTCGCCAGGCAGAGCCACCAGGACGTGCAGACCCAGTACCAAAACCAGACCGCCACAGTCGAGGCCCTGCTCCAGTCCGAGGTGGCCTGGCAGAGGGCGGAGGCCGGGTATGCGGCCGCAGCCTATGACGCCAAGGTGGCCCAGGCCACGCTCCGCAGGGCCCTGGGTGAGTTTGCCGGCGAGGGGTCGGTGGGGTTGTAGGGCGTCTCTGCGGGACGCCGTCCTTCTCTATCAGGGCCGTCTCTCGAAGACGGGCCACAACAGGACACAGAGCATGAAGAAGATCAAGGCATTCAAGTACAAGGGTATCTGGAAGGTGGTTGCGCTCGGTGCAGTACTGGTGGTCATGATGATGTGGCTGGCCGGTGTGTTCAGACACAAGATCGAAGCCGGGCCCGTACACGAAGCGACCGCGGTTGCCGTGGGCCGGGCCGCCCGGGTGGAGTCCAGGAGATTCCCCATCCTCGTGGAGCAGGCAGGCACGGTCCGGACCCGGACCGAGGCCCAGGTGAGCAGCAGGCTCATGGCCCAGGTCCTGGAGGTCCTGGTCCGGGAGGGAGACCCGGTGAAGGGTCCTGGGCCGGACGGAAGGGCCACAGTCCTGGCCAGGCTGGACGACCGGGACATCCAGGCCAAGCTCCAACAGGCCCAGGCCCAGGTATCGGCCCTTGGCCGGGCCCTGGCTGCTGCCCAGTCCTCGCTCGAACAGGCCGCTGCGGACCTGGCCCGCACAGAGAAGCTCGTGGAGGCCAAGGCTGCCACGGGCCAACAGCTGGACCACGCCCGCACCCAGAGGGACACAGCCCAGGGCCAGGTTCAGCAGATCCAGGCCCAGCAGGCCGGGGCCGAGGCCGCGGTACGCGAGGCGGAGGTCATGCTGAGCTTCGCCGCCATCGAAGCCCCATTTGACGGGAAGATCTCCAGCAAGAGGATCAGTCCAGGGGACATGGTCAGCCCGGGCCAGCCCCTCTTCCTGCTGGAGAGCCCGTCCGAGCCCCAGCTCCAGGCCATGGTCAGCGAGACCGTGTCCCTGCACCTGAAGATCGGCCAGACCCTCGAGGTGCAGGTCGATGCCCTCCAACGCCCATTCGAGGGGGCTGTGCGTGAGATCGTTCCCCAGGCAGACCCCCTGACCCGCACGGTCCTGGTCAAGGTGGACCTGCCCAAGGACCCCGGTCTGGTCAGCGGCCTGTTCGGGCGTCTTCGTGTGCCCATCGGCGAGTACCCGGCCCTGGTCGTGGACAAGGCCGCTGTGCAGCAGAGCGGCCAACTCCACCTGGTCCAGGTGGTGGAGTCGCCAGGCCTGCCCGTGCGGAGGTTCGTGCAGGTGGGACCCGAGCACGGCCCGGTCGTGGAGTTGCTCAGCGGGGTCAAGGAAGGCGAGGAGGTCGTGATCCATTGAGGTCAGCGGCCAAGGCCGCACATGGGCAGACACATGGAACTGGAAGAGAGACGCGACTGGATGACCGGCCTTGTGGAGACCTTCCTCAAGGGGAACTTCTCCATCCTCTTGGTCCTGGTGAGCCTGATCATGGGGGCCGGGGCCCTGTTCCTCACGCCCCGCGAGGAGGACCCCCAGATCGTGGTCCCTGTGGCGGACGTGTTCATCCAGATGCCCGGGGCCAGCGCAAGGGAGGTGGAACGCCAAATCGCCACCCGGCTGGAGAAGCTGCTCTATCAGATCGACGGCGTGGAGTACGTGTACAGCACCAGCTTCGAGGGCATGGCCATGGTGACCGTGCGGTTCTACGTGGGCCAGGACCGCGAGGACAGTTGGGTCAAGCTCTACAACAAGATCTCCGCCAACGTAGACCAGGTCCCGCAGGGCGTCACAGGCTGGGTGGTCAAGCCCGTGGAGATCGACGACGTCCCCATCGTCAACCTGACCCTCTACAGCGACCGATACGGCGACTTCGAGCTTCGGCGCATGGCCGAGGAACTGGAGATCCGGCTCCAGTCCGTCAAGAACACGGGGCGAACCTACGTGGCAGGCGGCCGGCCCCGCCAGATCACAGTGGCCCTGTCCCCGGTCCTGATGGCCGGGCGCGGCGTGTGCCTGGATGACCTCCAGAGGGCACTGACCGGTGCGAACGCGTCTGTGCCCGCGGGCGAGGTGACCGCTCAAGACCGTCAGATCGAGATCAAGGCAGGCCGGTTCCTCAAGACCGCCTCAGAGGTCGAAGACCTGGTCGTCGCCGTGCGGGACCAGAGGCCCGTGTACCTCAAGGAGGTCGCGACGGTCACGGACGGCCCCGCTGAGCCAGGCACCTACACCCGCATCGCCTTCGGGCCGCAGGCCTTCGGCTACGCGGATCCCGCCGCGCACGGCGCGGCCATGCCCGCGGGCCTGGTCCAGGGCGAGGACTACCCGGCCGTGACCGTGGCCGTGGCCAAGCGCAAGGGCACCAATGCCGTGACCGTGGCCGAACAGGTCCTGGAGGAGGCCGGGCGATTCGCCGAACAGGTCCTCCCGGACGGCGTGTACGTGAGGACCACCCGCAACTTCGGCCACACCGCAAACGAGAAGGTCAACGAGCTGGTCGAGGCCCTGATCGTGGCCATCGCCATCGTGGTGGCCCTGCTGGCCTACAGCCTCGGCTGGCGAGAGGGCCTGATCATCGCCCTGGCCGTGCCCATCACCTTCAGTGTCACCCTCCTGGTCAACCTCCTGCTGGGCTACAGCATCAACCGGGTGACCCTCTTCGCTCTGATCCTGTCCCTGGGTCTGGTTGTGGACGACCCGATCGTGGACGTGGAGAACATCCACCGCCACTTCGCCCTGGGTCTACTCGATCCCTACAAGGCCGTGCTCAGGGCGGTCAACGAGGTCCGGCCGCCCGTCATCCTGGCCACCCTGGCCGTGATCATCAGCTTCCTGCCCATGTTCTTCATCACCGGGATGATGGGGCCGTACATGGCGCCCATGGCTCTGAACGTCCCGGTCGCCATGCTGATGAGCCTCCTGGTGGCCTTCACCATCACGCCCTGGCTGAGCTACCACCTGCTCCGCAAGTCTGCTGAGCACGCGGGCCATCATGAGTTCGTCTTGGAGGAGACCTGGCTGTACCGGACGTACAAAGCGATCATGGACCCGCTCTTCGCCAGCCGCAGGCGGAGGGGGCAGATCCTCGGGGCGATCGGCCTGCTCATGGTCTTTGCGGTCTGGCTCGTGATCAGCAAGCGGGTGCCCCTCAAGATGCTCCCCTTTGACAACAAGAACGAGCTCCAGGTCGTCATCAACATGCCCGAGGGCACCCCCCTGGAGACGACCGACGGAGTGGCCCGAGGCTTCGCCCGCCACCTCGTGCGGGTGCCCGAGGTGACCGATGTCACCACTTACGCCGGGCTCAGCAGCCCCGTGGACTTCAGCGGCCTGATCCGGCACTACTACCTCCGCGAGGGCGGGCACGTGGCGGACGTCCGGCTGAACCTGGCGGGCAAGAAGCTCCGCCAGCAGCAGAGCCACGCCATCGCCCTCCGCCTTCGCCCGGACCTGGAGGAGTTGGCCCGCGAGTACGGGGCCGCGATCGAGATCCTGGAGATGCCGCCCGGGCCGCCGGTCATCGCCACCCTGTGTGCGGAGGTCTACGCGGAGCGGGGCCAGTCCTACGAGCAGATGGTCGAAGCCGCAGCCCGGGTCCGAAGTCTTATGGGCCAGGTCCCCGGCGTGGTGGACATCGACGACATCGCCGTCGCGCCCCAGGCCAAGGGCGTGTTCGAGGTGGACCGGGCCAAGGCCGCCCTGCACGGGATCTCCACGGCCCAGATCGCAGAGGTGCTCCAGGCGGCCGGCGCAGGGGCCCCAGTCAGCACCCTGCGCAGGGACGAGGAGGTCAATCCCCTGAGGATAGTCCTGCAACTGCCTCGCGAACAGAGGAGCCGCACCGCCCAATTGGAGCAGTTCACGGTCCGGGGCATGAGCGGCCAGGCCGTGCTTCTGGCTGAGCTGGGCCGGTTCACGGAGACGCGGATCGACCAGCCCATCTACCACAAGAACCTCAAGCCCGTGGTCTATGTCTTTGGCGACACCGCGGGCCTGCCCCCGCCCGAGGCCGTCCTGGCCCTCGGCGACAAGGTCCGGGCAGAGCCTGCCCTGGCCGGTTTCCGGGTGAACTGGGCCGGCGAGGGCGAGTGGGAGGTGACACTGCGGGCCTTCCGGGACCTGGGTGCTGCATTTGCCGTGGCGGTCCTGGGGATCTACATCCTGCTGCTCTACCAGACCCAGGACTTCCTGTTGCCCGCGATCCAGCTCGTGGCCCTGCCCTTCTCCGTCATCAGCATCATGCCGGGCTTCTGGTTGCTCAACCTCTTGGTCGGGGGCAAGGTCGGAGGGTACGGCAATCCCGTCTACTTCACGGCAACGGCCATGATCGGGATCATCGCCCTGGCGGGCATCGCCACGCGCAACGCCGTCCTCTTGATCGAGTTTGTGGAGGAGCAGAAGAAGGAAGGCAAGCCCCTGACGACCTCCCTCATCGAGGCGGGCGCACTCCGGACCCGCGCGATCCTGCTGACCAGCCTGACCTCCATGCTCGGGGCATGGCCGATCACCTTGGACCCGATCTTCTCGGGCCTGGCCTGGGCCCTGATCTTCGGCCTGCTGGTCTCGACCCTCTTCACACTCGTGGTCGTGCCCATGATCTACTACATGGCGTATGGGAAGAAGACGCAGGGGATCAAGGCTGAGACAGCATGAGGCATGTGGGGAGTACTCTGCACACCCTCCTCACTTCTCGATCGGCAGGTCCGCTCGAGCGGACCACTCGGTCCAGCCGCCGTCGTACCATCGGACCCGGGTGTAGCCCAGCAGACGCGTGAGCACGAAGAAGGTTTGGCTGGCCTGGTGTCCGGTGCGGCAGTACACGATCACAGGCGAGTCCTTGGAGGGGATCAGCCCTGCGTAGGCCTGGGCCAGGTCTTCTACAGGCTTGAGGGAGACGAACCCCTCCGATTGGGCCAGGTCGTCTGCAAAGGGACGGTTGATCGCGCCCGGGATCCTGCCTGCGCGGGGCTCATCGGACTTGAGGCCCTTATAGTTCTCCGCAGGCCGGACGTCGACGAGGATGACGTCCCGCTTGCGGACGTGGTCCAAGACCGTGTCCGCGTCGACCGTGAAGGTGTCGGCCTTGGGATCCACGGGGTATGCCGAGGCCATGACCCGGGACGGCGCATTGGTCACGGTCCGTCCCTCCGCTGTCCAGCGGTCGTATCCCCCGTCCAGTATGGCTGTCCGGTCGTGTCCCACGCGGGCCAGGGCCATGGCCACCAGTGTGGCGTCCCTGACCTTGTCGCCGCTGTAGACCAGGACAACCTGATCTGCGGGGTCGATCCCCATGAGGGACACGAGCCTGGCCAGGACGTCCGCGGGCAGGAGCATGGAGCCCAGGCCCCCGATATTGCCTCTGAGGCTGTCCGGTTGGAGGCACAAGGCCCCGGGGATGTGGCCTGTGTTGTACTCGGGCTGGGTCCGCAGGTCGAAGATCACCAGGTCCGTGTGATCCAGGCGAGCGGCCAGCCACTCCGGGGTCACCAAGGCCTGCTTGGAGGTCTCGTCTGATCTGTCCGATGTCTGAATCGGAACCGCCTGGGCGGTCCCGTAGAAGTACGCCCGCCACCTGCCGATCCGATCCGCCTCCGCGGGTGTCACCGGCTCTGCGCGGAGGGAGACCGGCTTGAGACAGCGGTCCACGAATCCGGTCAGGCCGTCGGTCAGGATGTAGGCGTTGACGAACCCTGCGCGGGCGAGGGCGTCCCGGGCCTGGGCCGGGTGGGTCATGCCGTTGGAGTAGAGCACGATCATGCCCGCGTTGCGATACGGCTCCAAGGTCTCCATCACCTGGGAGAGGGGGACGTTCATGGCCCCGCGGATGTGGAAGGCCTCGTACTCCTCCTGCGGCCGCACGTCCACGAGGATCAGGCCGGGGTCGGGGGCCATGAGCCGATCCGCAAGCTCCTCGGGCTCCATGTGGTCTGCGCCCTGATCGATCTGGGCGAGCAGGGCCTGATCGGCCGCCGCCGCGTGCACAGTATCTGCCTGTGCAGGTACAGGGCCTCCGGATGGAATCAGCCACAGGCCCACGGCGAGGATCACGAGGGTCAGGCTCACGCCCTTGCGCCACCGCGGACCGGTCGTGCCCTCGTGGCTGCCCCGGCTTCTCTCCAGGGCCTCGCACAGGGCGAAACAGGCGGCCCCTGCGATCGCCAGGATCAGGACGAATCCACCTCGCGACATCCCCAGGCTGTCGTACACGAACAGGACGCCCCGGTCCCCGGACCTGATCAGGCCGGCCATCGCGTCATAGACCTCATTGAAGAGGATACTGCCCAGGACGGAGCCGACCAGGAAGACCAGGGCATCGATCTTGCCCGCGGCCAGGCCCGCTGCCGCAGTGCCGGGACACCAGCCGGCCATGACAAAGCCGATGCCGAAGACCAGGCCGCCCACGATCTGCGGGCCGTACACGGTCGGAAGGAGGTAGACCCTGTCCAGGGCCACAAGGCCCAGGGCCTGCACGTACGACAGGCCCACGGCGGCCACAATCACGGCCGTGAACATCACCTTCACGACGGTCATGTCCGTGAGGTAGAACACGGAGGCCAGGCGCCGGCTGCTCCCGAAACCTGCCTGCTCCAGCACGACCCCGAAGGCCATGCCGATCAACAGGGCCGCGACAAAGGCCCCCGGGGTGCCCAGCCGATCCAGGAAGTAGAAGGTCTCAATCATGCCACTGCCTCCTGACGAGGTACGCAAAGGCGTAGCCGCCCACGAACACGCAGATCAGGAACACGAAGCTGCCGGTCATCAACTGGGCGGACCCGGTCAGGGCCTGGCCTGAGGTGCAGCCGCTGGCCAGGCGGCTGGCGAATCCCACGATGACCCCGCCGATCAAGGCCAGGGCGATTCGGCCGCGTGCTGAGAAGGCCTGCCCCCGCTCGATCCGCGCCTTGAACCGCCCTCCGATCAGGACCGAGACCAGGGCGCCCAGAAAGGTCCCGGCCAGCATGTAGACGAGGTAGTACTTCATGGGCTGTCCGCCCCAGGCCCCGAAGTAATCGCTGGCCAGGGTCCGATCCCTGGCCACACCGACCATCGCGCATGCGCCGATCCGGGCGATCCCGGCGGAGGCACCCAGGCCCGCGCCCAGGACCAGGAAACTGGCGAGCAGGACCAGGCCCAGGAGCACGCCTGCCAGGTAGGGATTCATGGGGAATCGGGCGTTCGGTCTCTCGTTCATGATCAGCACCCCGCGCTCTTCTTTGTGGTGGGCTGGGTCGGTTTGGGCTGTGCAGGGACCTGAGGCTGCACAGGGGTCGATGGCCTCACCGCCGGGCTCGCACCCTGCGCAGGCGCCGATGCAGTCCCCGTCACCGTGGCCGCCCTACCCCAGTATGCCTCCAGCCCCCCATACAGGGCCTTGATGGGCCGCTGGGTCTTCTGGGACAGGATCCCCGCCACGGCCATGGCCAGGGATCCGTCCCGATCCACTACGACCAGGGGGCCCGCGCCGGTCAGGTACGCGGGGTTGCCGACCAGGTCCGCCACGTCCACGTTCACAGAGCCGGGCAGGCTGTAATCCGCGAAGTGCGCAGGGGGACGGACGTCCACGAGGTCGAAGGTCCCAGGCAGGTCCATGAGCATCCGCTTGAGCTCCTCTGCGGACAGGCGATCGGGCAGGGGAACAACCCGCTTGGGTGTGGTCGAGACGTGGGTCGGGGTCTGGGCCCCGTAGGTCGGGAGGCCCGCGGCCAGCCACGCCTCGCTGCCCCCGTTGAGGCTCGTGACGTCCTTGAAGCCCCTTCGCTCCAGGACGCCCATGGCCAGGCTGGATCGATACGCGGAGTTGCACACGGTCAGGACAGGCCGGTCCGGCTCCAGCTTGGCGGACAGCTCGGCCAGGTGGTTGAGGGGCAGGTTCAGGACGTTGCCGATACGGAGGCCCATCCACTCATTGGGGAGCCGGACGTCCACGATCAACGGACTGGTCCCCGCCTGCATGGCCTGGTAGAGATCCAGCGGCTCGGTCAGTTTGTTGGAGGTCACGGCCAGCCCGGCCTTGGTCCAGTCCCCGTAGTCCAGGACCCTGGCCTTGTATCCCACTCGGTGCAGCCGGTGCGAGGCCTCTTGGAGCTCCTCCGGGCTGCCACACAGGACCACGCGGCCCTGCTCGTTCAGGGTCCAGGGCACCATGATCCCGACCCAGGTCTCGAGCCGGCCCCGCAATCCGATGTTGATCGAGTTGGGGACGTGGCCGGCCGCGTAGTCCTTGCTGTCGCGGAGGTCCACCACGTAGTGCTGGTCCGCGCTCGTCAGGGCTGCGGCGGGCTGGGCCTTCTCCGCCTGGGCCTGCCAGTCGACCAGGGGCGGGCCGTCTCGGTTCATCAGGGCGTTGCGGCCGAAGTACTGGGGCGGCTCCTGCAGCTCGGAGAGGAGGACCGCGATGAACTCCGCCTTGTTCTTGTACTGGAGGTTGGGATTCGTGGCCCGCTCCTCACCGATCGTGGTAAAGGGCGTATCCTTGAGGTGCGCCCCGCACAGGGATCCCGCCCCGTGCGCGGGCAAGACCACCACCGAGTCCGCCAGTTTGGAGACCTTGTTGTTCCACGTCTCATGGATCTGGGTGGCCAGACCCTCGGACGTGGTGCCTGCCACGAGGTCGGGCCTGCCCACGCTGCCCGCAAAGAGATAGTCGCCCGAGAACATCACCTCAGGGACGGTCTTGTCCTCGGCATAGACCAGGGCGCTGGTCCCGTCCAGGACGTGGCCGGGCGTGTCCATGAAGACCACCCTGGCCTTGCCCACCTGCAGGGTCGTGCCCTCCTGGACCGGTTCGATCTTGTACCGGGCCCCGCTCTTTGCGCTCTGGTAGACCGGACAGCCCACGGCCTTGACCATCTCCATGTGACCCGCGACAAAGTCCGCGTGGGAGTGGCTCAGGAAGACCCCTAGGATGGTCAGCCCCTCCTTCCTGGCATGGTCCAGATAGGACTGGATGTCCCGGCCCGGATCCACGACCAGGGCCTTGCCGTCGCTGACCAGGAAATAGGAGTAGTGCGACAGGACCGGCAGGTTGAACTGCACGACCTTGAATCCCGGATAGTCGTAGGTCTGCTCGACCTTGTACGAGGCCGCATCGTATCCATGTGAGGCGGACTCAGAGTCCTTGATCTGGGCCCCGCAAGCCGCCGCACACAGGAAGACCGTGATCACCCATCCTGCCCCTGTCCTCTTCCACGCCTTGGTGTCCATAGTCTGTCTCCCAGTCAAGACCTGGTCTGCCGAGGCCGTATGGGCGGAAACAGCACCAGGACCGGCTCCTGGCAAGGTTCGCGCCGATCTGTCGGCAGACTCAAAACAGGCTCCTATTCGCTTATACAGTGCGCTCACTCTAGAATCTGAATTGGATTAGTCAACCCGTCTTCTTTGGAGGCGGGTGGGACAGAACCCATGGAGACGAGGTTCCGGAGGCCTATTCTGAACCGATCAGTCTGTCCAGGGCCTTGGCATAGTCCCCTTCGCTGCGCAGGCCGATCAGCCGGTCCACCTCCGTGCCCTTGGAGAAGAACACGACTGCCGGTATGGCAGTGATCCCATAGCGCCCTGCCAACTGGGGCAGACGATCCAGGCTGACCTTGGCCACCACAGCCCTACCCTGGTAGGTCCGGGCCAGACCTTCGATCACGGGGCCCAGAGCCCTGCACGGCCCACAGGAGTCCGAGTACAGATCTGCCAGCACAGGGATGCCTGCACCCAGGACCCGTTGCTCGAACTCCTCCATGGAGGTGATGTGGAGCGAGGACTGACCTGCCTGGACCTCCTCCGCCCCCCGCACCAACGCCCCCGTGGGGCCGCACGCAGGGGCCGGGGCCAAGGATAAGGAGAATAGGACCCCCAGAACCCCGCCAAACAAGGCCCCGCGCAGGGGATTCGCGGTCAACGGACACGTCCCTGTCGAGCACTTGCCCACGTAGCCGAGCGAGGCCCCAAGCGAGGCCCCGACCAGCAGTCCTGCTGCGATTCGAATCATCTGCACTCTGTCCATACAGAAACCCCTATTCTGATGAAGCACATTGCTGCCCATACATACGCTCGTCCCAAGACCTTGTGCTTCGACTCAGCAGGTAGCCTGCAACCGGCGTGCCATGATGGCAAGAGGGGGTGCCTACTGCGAGAGAACCGCAGGGCACCCCCTCTTGGTTTCTAACGGACCTGTGCGATCTATTTCCAGGGGCAATTGCCGCCACCCGCACAGCCGCTCCCCTGTCCGCCTGTCCCAGCCCGACGCTGTCCCCGGCCCTGTCCCCCTTGGCCGTTGCAGGCCAGGCCGCCACAGTCGGTCTCGCCCGTGTCCAGGCACGTCTCAAAGGCCGCCAAGTGCCTGCGGGAGGCAGCCAGGAGGTTCGTGAACACCCGCCGCACCGTGGTCGGCAGGCCCTCCATCGCAAGGGCCTTCTCAAGGTCCTCGATATCGACCTGTTCAACCCGGACACCGACCTTCAAGGCCTCTGGAAAGGAGACCGATCCCTGGCTGATCAGTTCGTTATAGAGCGCCGTCAGGTCAGGGTCCTTGAACACGCCAAGGGCATTGTCGCCCACCGGGTCTTCGAGGCCGTACAGGGTGATGATCCGGCCGACAGCGTCCATGTGGCGCTGCTCCGATGCCGCGATGTTCGCGAAGACGTTAGCGTCCCACAGGTCATCCATGGCCAGGTACACGTCACGGGCGAGTTTCTCCTCCTCACGCATGAACAGGATCATCCCCTTCGCCTCGTCCGTCAGGGGCACAACCACTCCACACGCCTGGCAGCCTGCCCGCAGGTTCTGAAGGCCATTGCCCGCAGCGGCGATCCCGGCTACGACTGAGCCGACAACCAACGTGATCCACAGTGTCTTGAGTCTCATAGCTGTCTCCTTTCAAGTTCTTTGCATCCTATGAAGTCCCACACGGGATTCCGGAATCATGCTCTTGCCACTGGAACGGAGCCAGTCGCCATCTGCCTGCGGTCCGCCGCGCAAGTTCTTTTTCGTCCGAACCCCGGACAGACTCCCACGTACCGGTTCACACGCCTCTCGCGAGGCCCTATCATAACGACCTATGGCAGATACCGAATCCCAGGACGAGACGCTCATGGCAGGTGTGTGCCGCGGCGACAAGGCCGCACTGGAGGGCCTGCTTCAGCGCCACCAAGCCCGTGTGCGCTCCATGGCGTACCGTCTGCTCGGAGACTGGCACCTGGCCGAGGACGTGGCCAGGAGACCTTCGTGCGTCTGTACCGGGCGGCCTGCACGTACAAGCCGCAGGCCAAGTTCACGACCTGGCTCTACCGCATCGTATACAACCTCGCAGTGGACCAGCAGCGCAGGAGGGCCAACGCCCCGGTCTCTCTGGACGCAGCACAGGAGGAGCCGGAGGACCCGTCGGGCTCCCGGCCCGTGGAGTTGGAGCAGAGAGAGCTGGCCGAGCAGGTTCAAAGGGCCATTGCTCGCCTGCCCGAACGACAGCGTAGGGTCCTCCTCCTGCATCGGTACGAGGACCTGAGCCACGGGGACATCGCCCAGGTGACCGGCTGGAGCCCATCCGCGGTTGAGTCCCTGCTGGTGCGGGCCTATACCCGCCTGCGAGAGGAGCTGAAGACCTTGGAGGATTCCCTTTCCTAACCGCAGGGAAAGCCCTTGGTGCACGTTTAATGACACGTAGAGGTCACGGCTATGAAACATATCCCAGACATCGACTTGATCGAGTTTGTGGCCGGGCGTCTGGCCAAGGATCGCAGCAGGGCCCTCCAGGCCCATGTCGACGGCTGCCCGCAGTGTCAGGAGAGACTCCGCGAGGTCGGCCGGACCTGGCGGGTGCTAGGCGCATGGCAAGTGCCCGCAGACCGTTCCCTGCAAACGGCCGAGGTGTTCGAGGCGGCTTCCCGCGGGCCGACCCCTGTGACCTGGCGGCTGTGGAGGCAGGATGTGTATAC
>JAGOQT010000028.1 GCA_018007255.1 Phycisphaerae bacterium
AGGCCCAGGGCCTGGAGGTCCCGCACCACATCGGCCAGCATGGGATTGTAGAAGCTCTCGCCCCGCTCGTCTCGGGCGGACAGGCCCACGCCCAGTGCGTCATAGACCGGCTGGTAGTGGCTCCGCGACTGGTCCACGATCCTCTGCCAGACAGCCACACTGGCCGGGTCCCCGCCCTGGAGCCCTACGACCGCCTTGTGCGAGGCCTCGACAAAGACCGCGTCCGAGTCGAATCGTCGCTTGGCGTCCCGGTAGAACTGCTCCAGGTCGCCGATCCGGACCTCGGCTACACAGGCCGCCTGCTCCCCGAGATGGGCGATCAGCATCCCGAACTGCGTGCCCCAGTCGCCGATGTGGTTCTGGCGGACCACGCGATGCCCCTCGAACTCCAGGAGCCTGCAGATGCAGTCGCCCAGGATCGTGCTCCGCAGGTGGCCCACGTGCATCTCCTTGGCCACGTTCGGGCTGGAGAAGTCCACCACCACGGTCTTGGGCCGTTCCGCAGAGGCGATGCCGAGGCGATCCGGATCGGATGCGATCCGGACCAGACGGGCGGCCACGAAACCGGGCTTCAATCTCAGGTTGATGAAGCCCGGGCCCGCCGCCTCCGGCCTCTCACAGAGATCCGAGAGGTCCAGGCCGCTGACCACCTTGTCGGCGAGCTGGCGGGGGTTGGCCTTCACCTGCTTGGCCAGGGCCATGATGCCGTTCGCCTGGTAGTCCCCGAACCGCGGATCCGCAGAGGGCCTGACCAGGGCCGGGGCCCGAAGGCCCGTCACTGCGGCCATGGTCTGTGCGATCCGCTGCTCGAGTTGGTCCTTGATCGTGTTCATCCGGGTCCGCGTGCCGGCTTCCGGCTTCTGGCTTCGGGATTCTGGATCCCTGCCCAGGGAAGGTCAATCGTCCAGGGCCACCCGCTTCGCGTCGCCCCAGAGCATCTCCAGGTCATAGTACTGGCGGTATTCTCCACTGAACAGGTGGACCACGACGTCGATGTAGTCGAGCAGGATCCAGTGGGCCTGCTCGTAACCCGCCTTGCCGAACCGGCCGAACCCCGTGTCTCTGCCCTCCTGGGAGATCTCGTCGGCTAGGCTCCTCATCTGACGGTCGCTGGTCCCCGTGGCAATGACAAAGAAGTCCGTGGCCGGAGAAAGCCCGTGCAGGTCGAGCACCACCACATCCGTACAGTGCCGGTCCCTGGCCAGTCTGGCCGCCGCAAGGGCAAAGGCCTGTGCAGGGGAGTCCTTCTTCTTCACCCGGGTCGCCGCCTGGGCGGCCTTCCGGATTCGTTTGGCCAAGTTCGATCCCTTCTACCAACAGCAGGACGGGGCCCTCAACGGGGCCCCGAATAGAGCATACCCGGTTCGAAGGTCCCCGTCAACCTGGCAGGACGAATCGCCCGGCCGGCAAAAAAGGCTTGCCAAGCCGCGGCGCGACACCCATAATACACATTGGGCATTCGAGTTCACCCAGGTTTGCGTTAATCATTTCTGGTGGTACGTTCTATGGAAGATGTGGTTCAGGGAATTCTCAAGCTGACCGAACACAAGGTCTTCACCGTTCGCACGGCCCAGCATTCGTACAGGCCCCCGACCAAGGAGATCACGGTGCACCCCTCGCTGCTCCATCGGTTCCGTTTGACCGAGGGGGCATCCGTCTCGGGCGAGCTCGAGAGGAAGGGCGGCCGACATCGGCTGATGACCATCGAAACACTCGGCGGGCTGACGCCCGAGCAGTTCTACACCCGCCCGCGGTTCAACGACCTGGTCGCGGTGGACCCCCATCGCCGGTTCAACCTCGGGGCCGGGGGCGACCCGAGTATGAGGATCGTGGACCTGATCGCGCCCATCGGCAAGGGCACACGCCAGTTGATCGTGTCCCCCCCGCGGGCCGGCAAGACCGTAATCCTGGAGCAGATGGCCCGGGCCATCCACAAGGACTGCCCGGACGTCCGGATCCTCGTGCTCCTGATCGACGAGCGGCCCGAGGAGGTCACGAACTTCCGCCGCGCGGTCCAGGGGGTGGAGGTCGTGGCGAGCACGAGCGACCACACGGCGGACGAGCACGTGGACCTGGCCGGACTGATCCTCGCACACGTGCAGACCGAGTTGGAGTGCGGGCGGCACGTGGTCCTGATGATCGACAGCCTCACACGGATCGGGCGGGCCTTCAACAACCGGACCCGGGGCCACAACGGCAGCCGCCCCACGATGAGCGGAGGGCTCGAGTCCGGGGTGCTCGAGGTGCCCAGACGGCTCTTCGGCCTGGCCCGCAACGTGGAGAACGGCGGCTCGGTCACGATCGTGGCGACATGCCTGGTCGATACGGGCTCCCGCATGGACCAGCTCATCTTCGAGGAGTTCAAGGGCACGGGCAACAGCGAACTCGTGCTGGACCGGTCCATTGCCGAGGCCCGCGTGTGGCCGGCCATCGACATCCCGGCCAGCGGCACCCGCAAGGAGATGAAGCTTTACGAGCCCAAGCAGATCGAGCCCATCACGACCCTCCGCCGGGTCCTGTCCAGGTACCACGGCCGTGACGCCGTGGAGGCCCTGCACAAGCTGCTCTCGCGGTTCCCCACGAACGAGGCCTTTCTGACGCACATGGCAAACGTCAAATGGGACTCTCTGTGAGCGAACCCCCGAACCCTGCCTGCGCAGAGCCCGTGGGCCTGTACGTGCACATCCCCTTCTGCAGGTCCAAGTGCCCGTACTGCGGTTTCTACTCCGAGCCGATCCGCGGTCATGACCCCGGGCGATGGGCCCGGGCCCTGCACAGGGAGCTGGACCGCTGGCAAGGCGTGGACTCGATCCGCACCGCCTACCTCGGTGGAGGCAGTCCGACCGCCCTGCCGCCGGACCTCCTGGTTGCGTTGGCCGCGCGGATCTCCGCACTCTGGCCCGGTCTCGAGGAGTTCACCGTGGAGTGCAACCCGGGCCAGACCTCGCAGGACCTGCTGGACCGGCTCAGGGCCGCAGGGGCGGACCGCATCTCCATCGGGGCCCAGTCGTTGGATCCGCTGGACCTGCGGCGGCTCGGCCGCGGGCATGAGGTCGGCGACACGGCCCGGGCCGTGGCCCGGGCCCGGGCCGCCGGATTCCAGAACATCGGTCTGGACCTGATCTTCGCGATCCCCAGGTCCACCCTCGAGTCCTGGCGGTCGTCCCTTGAGGCGGCCGTGGACCTCGGCGTGCAGCACGTCTCGGCGTACAGCCTGAGCTTTGAGGAAGGGACGCCCCTGGACCGGGCCCGCCGGTCCGGCGAGGTGCAGCCCATGGATGAGCAGACCGACCGCGAGATGTATGAACTGGCGATCCGAACCCTGGAACAGGCCGGCTTCCGGCACTATGAGATCTCGAACTTCGCCAGGCCCGGGTTCGCCTGCAGGCACAATGTCGGGACCTGGCTGAACCGGCCCTGCATCGGGGTCGGCCCCGCTGCCGCCTCCTGGTGGCGGGGCTGTAGGACCGTCAACGTGGCCGACATCCGTGAGTATGTGGCAGCCGTGGAGCGGGGCGAGGACCCGTGCGCAGAGCGGGAGGCCCCCAATGCCGCGGACCGTGCATGCGAGACGGCTGTGCTGGCCCTGCGGATGCGCGACGGGATCGAGCTGGCACGATTCACGCGGCAGACCGGCCTCGACGCCCTGGAGGTCTTTGCCGAGCCCATCCGCAACCACCGGTCTTTGGGCCTGATCGAGTTCGACGAGCAGCGGGTCCGGCTCACGCGTGAGGCCCTGCCCATCGCGGACTCGGTGTTGTGCGACTTCGCCTGCCTGGACCCGGCATCCTCCTGCGCTGGATAAGATGTCCGACATCCCGATTCGACAGATCAGGAACTTCTCCATCGTGGCCCACATCGACCACGGCAAGAGCACTCTGGCCGACCGGATGCTGGAGAAGACCGGCACGATCACGGACCGCCAGGCCAAGGACCAGTATCTGGACGGCATGGACCTGGAGCGGGAGCGGGGGATCACGATCAAGGCCTCGGCCGTGACCATGCACTACAATTATGCCGGCCGGACCTACATGCTCAACCTGATCGACACCCCCGGGCACGTGGATTTCCACTACGAGGTCTCCCGGGCCCTGGCCGCGTGCGAGGGGGCGATTCTGGTGGTCGACGCCACCCAGGGCGTGCAGGCCCAGACCGTGGCCAACGCCTACCTGGCCGCGGACACCGGCTGCGAGATCCTGGGCGTGATCAACAAGGTCGATCTGCCCGCGGCCCAGCCGGACCTGGTCGCCGAGGAGATGGAGCACGTGTTCGGGATCCGCAGGGACGACTGCTTCCGCATCTCCGCCAAGAGCGGCCTGGGGGTCCAGGACCTGCTGGACGGGATCTGCAGGCTCCTGCCCGCCCCGCCGGATCGGTCCGCAGAGCCGACCCAGGCCCTGATCTTCGACAGCCAGTCCGACGAGTACCGGGGCGTGGTCTGCTATGTGCGGGTCTTCTCCGGCTCCTTGAAGGTCCGACAGCGGATCCGGCTCATGGGCACGGGCCGCACCTACCAGGTCACGGAGCTGGGCAAGTTCCAGCCTGAGATGGTACCGGTCGAGGGGCTGGGGACCGGGGAGGTCGGGTACGTGATCGCAAACATCCGGGACCTGGGCGACGTGCGGGTCGGAGACACGATCACGGACGAGGCCCGCCCTGCGGACACGCCCCTCAAGGGGTACAAGCGGCCCATGCAGATGGTCTTCTCCGATTTCTACCCCGGCACCCAGACCGACTTCCCCAAGCTCCGCTTGGCCTTCGAGAAGCTCGCGCTGAACGACGCCAGTTTCTCGTTCGCACCGCAGAACTCAGCTGCCCTGGGGTTCGGGTTCCGATGCGGGTTCCTGGGCCTGCTCCACATGGAGGTCGTGCAGGAGCGACTGGAGCGGGAGAACGATGTGGACGTGGTCCAGACCGCACCCACGGTCAGTTATGAGGTCCTGCTCAAGGACGGCACGGTCAGGCGGATCGACTCGCCCAGCGAGCTGCCGGACCTGAGCAGGGTGGACGAGCTCCGAGAGCCCTTCGTGAGGCTCGAGGTCATCACGCCCACGGACTGCATCGGCGGGATCATGAAGCTGGCCGAGTCCAGGCGGTGCAGGCTCGGCAAGACCAACTACCTCAACCCCACACGGGTCATCATGGAGTACAAGGCCCCCCTGGCCGAGATCGTGTACGACTTCTACGACCAGATCAAGGGCATCAGCCACGGGTACGCCACCATGGACTACGAGTTCACGGGTTTCGAGGAGAGCGACCTGGTCAAGATCGACATCCTGGTCAACCGCACGCCGGTCGATGCCCTGGCCCTGATCGTGCACCGCAGCACCGCAGAGGCCAGGGGCCGCAGGCTCGTGCTCAAGCTCAAGAGGACCATCCCCCGCCACCAGTTCGAGATCCCCCTGCAGGTGGCCATCGGCGGCAAGATCATCGCCCGGGAGTCCATCAAGCCCTTCCGCAAGGACGTGACGGCCAAGCTCTACGGGGGCGACGTGACCAGGAAGATGAAGGTCCTCAAGAAACAGAAGGAAGGCAAGAAGCGGATGAAGAGCATCGGATCCGTGCAGATCCCGCAGCAGGCCTTCATGAGCATCCTGGACACGGGCGAGTGACCACGGTCGGACCGTGAAGGGCACGAGGGTAGGAGGGTAGGCGAGTAGGAGAGTAGGAGAGTAGGAGAGTAGGAGGGCAGGCGAGTCCCCGATTCCGGCGTCCCTACCTTGCGCAAGGGATGCTCCGCTTCGGCTGCAGGCTAGGCCGCCACGAGGCCTTCGACGGCCTTGACTGCAGAGGCCGCATCCTCGGCGTAGCCGTGTGCGCCGATCTCGTCGGCGTAGGCCCGGGTCACAGGGGCCCCTCCCACCAGGATCTTGACCGGGTCGTCGCTCAGGGCCTTGATGACCTCTTTCATGTAGGGCATTGTGGTGGTCAGCAGTGCGCTGAGCATCACGATCCCCGCGCCGTCCGCCACCGCAGTCTTGAACTTGGCCACATTGCAGTCCACGCCCAGGTCCACCACCTCGTACCCTGCGCCGCGGACCATCATGGCCACCAGGTTCTTGCCGATGTCGTGCAGGTCGCCCTTGACCGTGCCGATGCAGACCCGGGCCGGGGCCTTGTGGCCCGCGCGGGCCAGCAAGGGCTCCACGATGTCCAGGCCGGCCTGCATGGCCCTGGCCGCAATGAGCATCTCCGGGACGTACACCTCGTTCCTGGAGAACCTCTCGCCGACCTCCCGCATGGCCGGGATCATCGAGTCCTGGAGCAGGGCCCGGACGTCCGCCCCGTCCCGGACCTGGGCATCGACCAGGGCCTTGACCTCGTCTCTTCTGCCCTGGAGGATCGCGTTGTACAGCCCCTCGTGTCGCGACATACCTCGTCTCCTGACCAAACCCGATTGCCCTGCACGCCCCACGCACCAGGGCCGTGCTGCCTGTTATATCCGCGCGGGGCCTGCGAATGCAAGGGCATCGTCCCCTGCCCTCGGCCGGGGCTGTGCGACGGGGATCAGATCGCCTCGATCGTGGACGGCGGCTTGGTGGTGATGTTGTAGGTCACGCTCACCACGCCCGGGACCTCCCGCACGACCTCCCTGGCCAGCCTCTCCAGGACCGGAAACGGAACCCGGGTGGGTCTGGCCTTGCGGGCGTCCAGGCTATCCCAGCAGCGGACCTCAATCTGCTGGCCGAATTCCCGCCTGCCCTCCCGCATGCCCGTGACGCGGTCCTCGTGCAGGATCGCCAGGTACTGGAAGGTCCCCTTGCCTTGGAGCAGCCGCTCGACCACCTCGGTCGCCCTTCGGACCGTTTCAATCCGCGCCGGGGTGACCTCGCCGATCACCCTGGCAGCCAGGGCCGGGCCCGGGAAGGGGATGCGGGCAAAGAGCCGGGCCGGAAGTCCGAGGGCCCTGCCGACCTTGCGCACCCCGTCCTTGCGGAGCTGGATGAGCGGCTCAAGGATGCCGTAGCCGAAGGCCTTGTTCGGATCGATCCCGAGCTGGGCAAAGACATTGTGCTGTCGCTTGATCCCAGCCACGGTCTCGTCGACGTCGGTCCAGATCGTACCCTGGAGGAGATGGCGTGCACCGCTCTTCTTGACCAGGCGGCCGAAGACCCTGCGGTAGAAGGTCTGGGTGATGGCCTCCCGCTTCTCCTCCGGGTCGCGGATCCCCTTGAGGGCGGCAAAGAACGCCCGGCTGGCATCCACGACCTCGACCCGCACGCCCAGGCGTCTGAACAGCCTCACGACCTCCTCGGCCTCCCCCTTGCGCATGAGTCCGTTCTGGACGAATACGGTCCGGAGCCGCCTGCCCAGGGCCCGGTGCCCGAGCATCGTGACCACCGAGGAATCCACGCCCCCGGACAGGGCGTTGATCGCGGACCCGTCCCCCACGGCCTCCCTGATCTGGCTCACCTTGTCCTCGATGAATGCTCGCGTGTCCAGCTTCTTCGCGGTGATCGCCTGGGTCATGGAGAGACCTCCCTTGGCCTGGATGGTTGGCCGGCAAATCCTGTCCATCTGGGTCGTGCTTGTCGCATCCGTCCTTGAACCCCGTTTTCGGGTTCGCATGGCCGGTAGCATATCGCCCCCGCGGTCCGGAGTCAAACGGGACGGCAGTCCCGCCGCGCCTTGCGGGAAGGTCCTCCCCGGGGTACCCTATGGCCCATGCGGATCACCGCCAGGCACGCCCCGATGGAGCTGGCTCAGGGCGACCGTGCGGACACGAACACGGACGCCCTCGTGAACCCCGCCAACGCCCGGCTCATCCCGGGAGGCAGCGTGGCCGGGGCCATGCGCGGCCAGGGGGACCCGGCGCAAGGAATAGCGAAAAAAGGGCTTGCAGGGCCGCCCTCCCCTGCCTATCATACCATGTTTATCTATGATCGCTGGACGAATGGACAGCCGGACGGCTGCCGAAGGAAGGAATGACAAGAGGTATGTTGAACAAAGACCAAAAGCAGAAGATTGTGCAGGACTACGAGGTCCACGAGGGCGACACGGGGTCGCCGGAGGTCCAGATCGCCATCCTGACCAAGCGGATCAACGATCTGACCGAACACCTCAAGGCCCATCGCAAGGATCACTCCTCTCGACGCGGCCTGCTGAAGATGGTGGGAAGCCGGTCCTCCTTGCTCAAGTACGTCAACAAGAAGGACCCCCAACGCTACCAGACCATCATTTCCAGGCTGGGGCTCCGCAAGTAGCTACTCGATCGGATCGGGGCAGGTGTCTTTACAGGACCACTGCGGGCGCCCCGTACGACCATTTCTCGGCATCAGGCCAGAGAGGACAACTTATGTTTCAGATCGCCAAAGTAGAGCGACAGATCGCCGGAAGGACCCTCACTCTCGAGACCGGACGGATCGCACGACAGGCCGATGGGGCCGTGCTGGTCCGGTACGGGGACACGGTCATCCTGGCCACCGCGGTCACCGCGGCCCCCTTCAATGAGAACATCGACTACTTCCCCCTGAGCGTGGACTACCGGGAGAGGCACAGTGCCGCAGGCAAGTTCCCCGGGGGATTCATCAAGCGGGAAGGCCGGCCCTCGACCAAGGAGATCCTGACCGCCCGTATGATCGACAGGCCCATCCGTCCGCTGTTTCCGGATGGGTATCTCCAGGAGGTCCAGATCCTGGTCTCCGTGTTGAGCGCAGATCAGGAGAACGACCCTGACGTCCCCGCCATCATCGGGGCCAGTGCCGCCCTGTGCATCAGCAAGATCCCGTTCCAGGGACCCATCGGGGCCTGCCGCCTCGCGAGGGTGAACGGCGAGTTCGTCATCAACCCCTCGCCCAAGCAACTGGCCGAGAGCGAGATGAACCTCCTCTTGGGCGGCCACAAGAAGGCCGTGAACATGATCGAGCTGGGGGCCAAGGAGGTCTCGCCGGAGTTGGTCTCCGAGGCCGTACAGGCGGCCCATCAGGTCATCCGGGAGATCTGCGAGATGATCGAGGAGCTTCAGGCCAGGGTCAATCCGACCAAGGAGATGAAGCTCGACCCGATCGATCCTGATCTCCTGGCCGGGATCCATGCCCAGTCTGGCGCCGCGATCCGTCAGGCCAAGGCCATTGCCAAGAAACAGGCGCGTGAAGACGCCGTGGACGGCATCCTGGAGCAGGTCCTGGCTCAGTTCGGACCCGCAGAGGGGCAGACGACGCCGGGACCCAACCGGTACAGGACCCCCATGGTCAAGCGGGCCTTTGACCGGGTCTCCGAGGAGATCGTCCGCCAGATGCTCCTGGAGGGCAAGCGTCTCGACGGCCGGGGATTCCGCGACATCCGGCCCATCACCTGCGAAGTCGGGATTCTGCCCAGGACCCACGGTTCGGCCCTGTTCACGCGGGGCGAGACCCAGGCCCTGGTCAACGCCACCCTGGGCACGATCAAGGACGCCCAGATCATCGACGGCCTGCTGGACGAGTACCGGCAGAGCTTCGCCCTGCACTACAACTTCCCGCCCTCGTCGGTCGGAGAGGTCAAGCCGATCCGCGGCCCAGGCCGCAGGGAGATCGGCCACGGGGCCCTGGCCGAACGGGCCCTGGAGCCCATGCGCCCCGCAGAGGACCGGTTTGCGTACACGATCCGCCTGATGTCGGACATCACCGAGTCCAACGGGTCCAGCTCCATGGCGTCCGTGTGCGGGGGGTCCCTGGCCCTCATGGACGCAGGCGTGCCCATCCGCGAGGCCGTGGCCGGCATCTCCGTGGGCCTGGTCACCGCAGAGGACGGCCACTACGAGCTGCTGACCGACATCCTCGGCGAGGAAGACCACTACGGCGACATGGACTTCAAGGTCGCCGGGACTGCGAAGGGCATCACGGCCATCCAACTGGACATCAAGATCCAAGGCCTCCAGCACGAGATCATGATGGCCGCGATCCAAAGGGCCACGGAGGCCCGGCTCCGGATCCTGGACATCATGAACCAGACGATCCGCGAGCCGCGCCCCCAGATCAGCCCCTATGCCCCGAAGCTGATCACCCTGGAGATCGATCCGGAGTTCATCGGCAAGGTCATCGGGCCTGCCGGCAAGATGATCAAGAGCATCCAGGAACAGACCGGAACGACCATCGAAATCGAGGAGGACGGCACGATCTTCATCAGTTGCTTCGAAGGCGACGGGCATCTGAGGGCCAAGGAGATCATCGAGGGCCTGACCCAGCCTCCCGAGGTCGGGCGACTCTACAAGCAGGCCAAGGTGGTGACGGTCAAGGAGTTCGGGGCGTTCTGCGAGATCTCCCCAGGAGTGGAAGGCCTGTGCCACATCAGCGAGCTGAGCGACGCCTATGTCCGGGACGTGGAAAGCGTGGCCAAGCTGGGCGACATGATCCCGGTCAAACTCATCCTGATCGACGACCAGGGACGGCTGAAGCTGTCCCGCAAGGCCGCCTTGGCCGAGCTGGGCCTGTCGGACCGGACCGAAGGGGACCAGGGGGACGCGTCTTCCCAGGGACGGCCGGAAGGCGGAAGGCCTGAAGGAGGACGGCCCAGGGGGCAGTCCGATCATGGGGGCAGGCGGGACGGCGGAAGGCGGGATGGCGGCCGGCGGGATGGCGGCCGGCGGGACGGGGGCAGGCGGGACGGCGGCGCAAGAGGGCGTCCTGAAGGCGGCCGGGGTCGGGACGACCACAGACACCAGGGGCCCAGGCCGGACGAACAACCGAGACCGGAGACCGGACCCGGGCCAGAGGCCGCCGACTCTTGACAGTGAGCGTGGGCACCGAGTGGCTGGGGCTGTCGTATGGATAGGCCCATCGATCCATCGCCGCAGGCTTCCTGCTCGCAGCAGCTTGAGGAACTGGCCAGGCTGACCGGCGAGTTGGCCCACGAGATCAAGAACCCGCTCTCCACACTCAAGATCAACCTCAAGCTCGTGCGGGAGTACCTGGAGGACCCGGATCTCGCCCGCGCCGCAGAGGTGGCCAGGGCCCTGCGCAAGCTCACGGTGATCCAGGAGGAGGCCGATCGATTGGAGGCGATCCTCACCGGGTTCCTCAGCTATATCGGCAGGCCCGAGCTGCAGCGGGCCCCAATCGATCTGAACGCGATCGTCAGCGATATGGTCGATTTCTACCTGCCACAGGCCCACCACGGGGACATCACCCTGCGACAGGGGTTGTGCAAGGGTCCCCTGCCCTGCAAGGCGGACGCCGGGATGCTCAAGCAGGTCCTGCTCAACCTCTTCATCAACGCCCAGCAGGCCATGCCCCAAGGGGGTGACCTCATCGTCCAAACGGACCGGCAGACGCCCTGGGCCCTGATCCGGGTCAGCGATACGGGCTGCGGCATTGAGCCCGACCGGCTGGAACACGTGTTCAAGCCGTACGCCTCGACCAAGTTCAGGGGCACCGGCCTGGGGCTGGCTACGGCCCGCAAGATCGTCGAGGCCCACGGAGGATCGGTGTCCGTGGCCAGCGAGGCAGGCAAGGGGACCGCGTTTACCCTCCGCCTGCCCCTCATGCAAGAGGTCAGGAGTGGATCCCGTGAAGGAGTCTAAGGGCACAGTCCTGGTGGTGGATGACGAGCGAGAGCACGCGGACGGGATCGTCGAGTCGCTCAAGAGGCTCCCCCTCCGGGCCCTGGCCGTGTACGAGGGCGACGACGCCGTAGAGATCCTCCGGCACCAGCAGATCGACGTCGTCGTGACGGACCTCAAGCTTCGCACCCAGACCAACGGCCTAGTCGTCCTGGACGAGGCCCGGCGACAGGACCCCAACACCAAGGTGATCCTGATCACCGCCTACGCCACGATCGACACGTGCAAGGAGGCCCTGCGCCGCGGCGCCTACGACTACCTGGTCAAGCCCATCGATGTGGACCAGCTGCGGACCCTCGTCCATCAGGCCATGCAGGAGGTATCCCTGGCCCGATCCCGCCGGGCTCCCGACTCCGAGGGCGAGAAGAGCGCCTTTGTGTTCGACGGCGTGGTGGGGCTCAGCCCCGCGATGGAGCACGTGATCGAGGTCGCGAGACGGGTCGCGGCCACACAGATCTCCGTCCTGATCGAGGGCGAATCCGGCACGGGCAAGGAGCTTCTGGCCCGGGCCATCCACGACAATTCCCCCCGGCGTCGCAAGGCCTTCCAGCCTGTCAACTGCGCGGGCCTGGCGGAGACCCTGTTGGAGAGCGAGCTCTTCGGCCACACCAAAGGCTCGTTTACGGGAGCCATGGCCGATCGCAAGGGCTTGTTCGAGTTGGCCGACGGGGGGACCCTGTTCCTGGACGAGATCGGGGACATGCCCCTCGCCATGCAGGCCAAGCTGCTCCGCGTTCTGGAGGACGGGGTCGTCGTCCCGGTCGGATCCGCCAAGCCGGTCATCGTGGATGTGCGGCTCATCAGCGCCACGAACCAGGATTTCAGGACCCTGATCTCCGAGAAGAGGTTCCGGGAGGACCTCTACTTCCGCATCAAGGGCGTGAGCCTGGCCCTGCCGGCCTTGCGGGACCGGCCCGAGGACATCCCCCTCCTGACCGACCACTTCCTCAAAGAGGCTGCGGCGGAGATCGGGTCGCCGGTGACGGGGATCACCGAGGCGGCCCAGGCCATCCTGTCCGGCTACGAGTGGCCGGGCAATGTCCGCCAGCTCCGGCATACCCTCCGCACGATGGTCGTGCTGTGCGACCGCGACCGTCTCGATGTCCAGGACATCCCGCCGGACATCGCCCGGCGGCCCCAGCTGCCGGCCGGCCAGGCCAAGCCGGCCACGGACCTGGCGGGGCTTCCTTTGGAGGAGTTGGAGCGGCAGGCCATCGTCGAGACCCTCGCCAAGACCGGGGGCAACCGCGAAAGGGCCGCCCGCATCCTGGGCATCGGGGAACGCACGCTCTACCGCAAGATCAAGGAGTACAACCTCTAGCGGAGTCCTGCGATGGGTCAGGCCCCCGCCTGTTCATTGAACTGGCGGAGCTGGGCACGGATGCCCCCCAGGGCCCAATCGATGTAGTGGAGGTTGTGCACGGGACGGCGATGTCCCTCCGCAGCCAGGCCCCGATCCATGGCCTCAAGAAAGGCCTCCACGGTGGACTCCGGGATGGGGGTCGGGCAAGAGGCCCACCGCTTGAGCCCCTCGTACTCCTCGCGAAGGGCAGGTTGCCCCTCCATCTGAGCGGCGGTCAGGTAGTCGGCGGGGTTCATGCTCAACTGGAGCCCCTTGAGGGCCAGGATCAAGGGTTCGTAGTTGGTCTTCCTGTCCAACCGGATGAACTTGTACTGCTGCACATGGGTGGTCGTACGGAGGCGTGCCTTGCAGGCGGGCCCCTCCACCCCGTAGTGCCACTTGCGCTTGCTCGTGCGGGCCAGCACCAGTTCCTCCTGGGGCTTCCACTGAATGATCTCGCCGCGGCCCAGACGAGACAGCCAGAATCGACCCTCCGGACCCGTCTCGGCCCCCCCTCCAAGGGCTAGAAGACACTGGACAAAGCCCAGGGGCAGGACCTTCTGACGGCCGATCTGCCGGTGGCGGAGCTGGAAGGACAGGTGCAGGCTGTGCGGCCGGACCTGGTAGAAATGGGTGATCTCATGGATGAGCTGATTCAGCAGCCAGGGGTCTGCAGTGGCGGGACGAGACAGATCGCCGGCCATGCTGAGACGGCCTGGGGCCAACTCCAAGAACCCGCTCCTGCGGGTCCGGTCCCCCGAGCCGCTGTGGTCGTCGATGTATGCGCCCAGCTTCCAAGACAGCACATCCAATCGGAAGTCGAAGAAGTAGCGGAACTCATCGTACACGGGATCGGATCCCTCGCGCTGCCCCCTCCACGGCTCCACGGCCGATGCGCCCAGGTTGCTCAACTCCATCTCGCAGCCCAGGGGCACCAGGCCCCCCTGGAGATTCGCGGTGATCCGCTCGATCGCGGCCTTGGCCAGGCGAGGCTCAAACAGGCTCCGGGCCGCGCGAACCCCGTACAGGACGTAGTCGAACAGATCATGGGACTCACAGGGCAGGGTCTTCAGGCCCTGTTCGACGATCCGGTCCACCTCGGGGCTGTGGATGTTGATCATCTGCAGGGCGGCCACGAGGCTGACGGACCGCTTGAAGTACCGCTCGGATCGGATCATGTGCTCCAGGTGGAACCGATACTCGGCCTGGATCCGCTCGTCCAGTTGGCTCAGCAGGACCTGGCGGATCACCCACACCAGGTAGTTCCGCAAAACCCGCGAGGCCTGGGGATCCTCGCGGAGGTGTCGGATGCTGGGACGAGGCTTGTCGAGCTGGCGCTCCAAGTAGAAGTCGCTGATCGAATCGGTCCCGTAGTGGGCGATGACCAGGTCCCGCTCCGTGGTGGCCAGGAGCTCCCGGTCGGCCAGTCGCTCGAGGTCCGCGCCGCGGGTCCGGTCGCCGGGACGGGTCCGCTTCCGGATGAACTGGGCGATCCGCTTGCGAAGCCAAAGTTCATGAATCAGGTTCACGTGGAACCGGTCGCCGAACCGCTTCTGCATGGACTCCGTGCTGACCAAGTAGGCCTCGGCGTGGGTGGGACCGCTCGCGGTGTGCACCGTCACGGTCTCCCGCCGGTAGTGCCGGCCCTCGTATCGGTCGATGTCGTGGATGGCCTCCTCCGGGACGTCGTGGATGACCAGACCCTCGATCCGTCCCACGGGAGTGGGCACGGCGTAGTAATACACGTTGTCCGGACTGACCCTCCGATACCCGGACAGGAAGGCGGGCTCCGCGTACAACGTCCCGCTGTCCACGCGGGAGGCCTTGCGGGTGAACCCCACCCCGCACACGGAGCGAAACACCACGCTGTCCCGCAGAGACCCGTACACGAAGAGATTCGGCGTGGCCGATTCATCCCCCATAGATCATTCGCCCTTTAGAATGCGCCCCCGCAACCGCCACAACTCCACGAAGGCCCGGAGCACCACCCTCCAGTTGGCCCCGGTCTGGCGCCCGGCCTTCCTGGGGTAATGGGTCACCGGCCGCTCCAGGATGGAGAAGCCCGCGCGCCGAGCCCTGGCCAAGACCTCTGTGGAGATCAGGGCCCCGCTGCTCAGGAGCACCATCCCGTCCAGGACCTGGCGACGGAAGAGCTTGAACGCGCAGTCCACGTCTCGGACCCGAAGACCAAACAGCATACACACCAGCCGGGTCCAGCACCAGCCGTTCATCCGACGCACCCAGGGGTCCTGGCGGTTCCGCCGGTACCCGCACACCACGTCGCAGCGAGAGATCCAGTCCAGGAACGCAGGCAGCTCGTTCAGATCGAACTGGCCGTCCCCGTCGGCGAAGAAGACCAGATCCCTGGTCGAAGCCCGGAAACCCGACT
The DNA here is from genome assembly GCA_018007255.1 of Phycisphaerae bacterium. Classification (GTDB taxonomy): domain Bacteria; phylum Planctomycetota; class Phycisphaerae; order Sedimentisphaerales; family Anaerobacaceae; genus DTPU01. The sequence goes on from JAGOQT010000028.1 coordinate 15,271, forward strand.
GCAGGGCCGCCCCGTACCCGCGGTTGACCGGATGATGCACGGCCCGGATCCGAGGGTGGCCGGCGGCCAGCTCGTCGACAATGGCCCCTGTGCGGTCCTGGCTGCCGTCGTCCACCAGGATGATCTCGTAGTCAGCCTGCAGGCCCTCCAGGACCTTCACCGCCCCTTCGGCCACGCGGCGGATGTTGTCCTGCTCGTTGTAGCACGGGAAGAACACGCTGATGGACACGGGCTGGGGCCGGCGCGTCTCCGTGCGCTCCACAGGCTGATCCGTCCTCGCCATGGGTCACCACTTCTTGGTCTCGTTCAAGGCATCCCGATCGTCCCGGTAGTCCTTGACCTTGCGGGAGTAGGCTTGGGCCGCCTCGCTGTTCCTCTGCTCGTAGGCCAGCCTGCCCAGATAGTCCGCGGCCATGCGGGCGGACTCGACCCGCACGCGGTAGCCGTCCTGCCTGCGGTAGGCGTCCCGCTTGGCCTCGAAGTCCCTGTCCAGGTCTTCGCAGAAGGCCTTGATCTGGGCCCGGAGATCCGGGATGTGGCTCGCGTAGCTCACGATCGCCAGCATCGGCATGGGCGAGGGGCAGAGACGGTACGCGGCGATCGCACACGCCAGACCCTCGGACTTGACCTCGGGCGCAGGGTCGTATGCGAGCAGGTAGTACGCCCGGTTCAACTGCCTGGTGAACTCATCCGGATACACGGTCCGACCGGTCTTGATCCCCTCGAAGAGCTGCCGCCCCTGCTCCGTCTGAATGTCCACGTAGAGCCTCTGCTTGTTGTCCATGTAGACGGTGGGCCACTCCCGGTTGGTCTCCAGACCACGGATCAATACGCTGTCGAACTGCTGGGCCGGAGCCAAGACCACCCACACGCCATGCCCCCTCAGTCTCTCGCTGGTCCACTGCCCGATCTCCGGGTAGTTGTAGTCCGTTGCCGCAAAGGGCCTGCGGTCTCGCCGGGCCCGCGCTGCGGCCCGCTCCACGGGCTCCCCTCCCGCCCAGATGTAGGACCACTCGTCGAACGCGCGGGTGTTGTAGGCCGCCTGGGCCCGGCCATCCATGAACAGTTGCAGGGGCGTCCTGCCGGTGTTGGGGTCCGGTTCCTGTCCCCATGCGACGAATCCGCCTTCGGTCCAGTAGTTCATCATCTTGCCGGACAGGCGGTTGTCGCGGATGAACTGGCAGGCCTCGAAGGGCTTGAGAAACGAGGCGGTCATCCGCATGAACACGGAGGTGTGGGTGGGATCTGCAGGCCAGGGGTCCATGTAGATCGACTTGAACCGCAGGCCGGCCCACGCGCCGAATCCCGCCACGTGGCCGGTCACGATCAAGGCCGCGACCCACACCCACGGCCGGACCCAGGGACGTGGCCCCTGCAGGCCCGACCCTGTCTGGCCCGTGCGTCCGGGTCCAAAGTAGAACATCGCGGACAAGGGAAAGGCCAGGAAGGCCAGGACGACCCCGATCGTGACCAGGAAGACGCGGGGCTGCACAGCCTCGGGATAGCCGGGAACGGGCAGAAAGAGCCGTTGCCCGAGGATCAAGACACAGAACCCGCACACGAGCACGGCCCCGCCCAGGCCCAGCACCACGGTGTCCCCAGTGGCCTCGGTCAGGACCGGCACAGACACCTGCCCCTTCCGACGCAGGCAGGCTGCAGTCAGGATCGAGACCAGGATCTGCTGGATCACCAGGGCCAAGACCGGTCCTGCGGCAATGGCCGCTATGGGGATGAACCGCCTGGAGCGAAGGGCCATGTAGATGGTCAAGGCAGCCAAGGCCCAGAGGGCCAGGTCCACCCTGGGCAGTGGAACGCCGCCGGGCTCAGCGCGTCTCCTCTTCTTGGGCCTGGCATCCACCGGCCGCGCCCCGGCGGCCACAATACGGGCCGCAACCCAGACCACGGCAGCCGTCAAGGTCAGGATGAACAGCACCAGGAAGGGCACGGCCGTACCCACTTGGTTGATCCACTCGAAGGCCGCGTGCCATTCCCACACGTTCCGCCACTGTTCGGCGTGCTTGCTGACGCTGATCTCGAAGGTGTGAGTCAGATTGGTCAGGTGATACGGATTCAAGAGGACCATGGCCACGAAGGCGACGACAGAGGCCCCTGCTGTGTGGGCCAGGCCCCTCCAGCCCATCGAGACCAGGCCCTTCTTGAACGGGATGCTCAGCAGGTGCAGCCCCATGAACGGGATGAGCATGATGAACACATAGATGTACCCGCCGTGCACGTTGGCCCAGAACACGGTCACCGGCACGATCAGCCAGATCCAGAGGATCTGCCTGTACGTGGCCAGGGCGAGGATCAGGATGAACGCGGCAACGCAGAGGTTGGAGAACCCCGCGGGCCGGATGTCCAGGAAGGACCGGCCCACAAACATCGCGGACGCGGCCGATGCAGCGGACAACAAGGGATGGACCCCGATCACCCGGCCCACGGCATAGACGCACGCCGCAGACACGAGGTAGATCGCGACCTTCCAGATCACCAGGGCATCAAAGTAGGGCTGCTGTTCGGAGCCGAGGCTGGTGGAGAGCCAATAGAAGATCACGTGGGTCAGCCAATTCTGGTTGATCCACCCGGTCGGGTGCCAGGTCCGAACCGTCTCGAGACCGACCTTGTCCGCGATCCACTGGCCCCACCTCGGCCACGTCTCGATGTCTGCCTGCGTGGGGCCCGGCTTATGGGAGTTCGCGCTGAACGGTTCGACCGTGTCCACACCGTGCTGGATGAAGTGCCGGCCGCAGGCCATGGCCACCCAGGTATCCCCTGCAGCCACCATGTGGGTGCAGGCGTGCAGGGTGAAGATCAACACGCCCAGACAGGCCGCGGCCAGCAGGGTGACCTTGAGCCAGCGGGGGCTCGCACCACAGGGTTCCGGACCGGTTACGGGTTCAGCCATTGTTCCAGCCTATCCAATCCCTTGGCGATCTGCTCCATGGAGCATGCGAAGCTCAGGCGGATGTTCTTATCGCACCCAAACGGAAGGCCCGGCACCACGGCCACGTTGGCCTGCTCCAGCAGGGCCTGGGCGAACTCCATGCTGCCCGTGATCCGGGTCCCGTGAATGGTTCGGCCATAATGGGCCGAGACATCAGGGAAACAGTAGAATGCCCCGGTCGGCTCGGGACACTCCACTCCCGGGATCCGGTTCAATCGCCCGGCCATGAAGGCCGCGCGGCGCTCGAACTCCCTGCGCATCCGCTCGATCGCGTCCTTGGCCTGCGGACCCAGGGCGGCAAGGGCCGCGTACTGGGCGAAGGTCACCGGATTGCTCGTCATGTGGTCCTGCATCCGGGCCATGGCCTTCAGGGCCTCCAGCGGCCCGGCCGTGTACCCCAGGCGCCAGCCGGTCATGGAGAAGGCCTTGCTGAAGCCGTTGAGCGTGAGGGTCCGCTTGTAGGCGTCCTCGCTGAGCGAGGCGAAGCTGACGAACCGGGTCCGGCCGTAGATCAGCTTCTCGTAGATCTCGTCCGACATCACCCACACGGCGGTCCCCTCCAGGACCTTGGCCAGGGCAGCCAGCTCCTCCGGGGTATACGTGAAACCGCCCGGGTTGCTGGGCGAGTTCAGCACGAGCATCGCCGTCTTCTTCGTGATCGCGCCGCGGAGTTGGTCCGGCCTGACCTTGTAGCCGTTCTGCCTGTCCGTCTCGATCACCCGGACCACGGCCCCGGCCAGCCGGATCGCCTCAGGGTAGGTCACCCAATACGGCGAGGGCAGCAGGACCTCGTCCCCCGCATCCAGCACGGTCTGCATGGCCTCGTACACCGAGTGCTTGCCCCCGATGTTCACCACGACCTGCTCAGGGGTATAAACAAGGTCGTTCTCCCGCTTGAGCTTGTCGGCTATGGCCTTGCGGAGGTCGGGGATGCCCGCGGCCGGGGTGTACTTGGTCTTGCCCTCCCTAAGGGCCTGGATCGCCGCCTCCTTGATATAGTCCGGCGTGTCGAAATCCGGCTCGCCCGCCCCAAAACCCACCACGTCCACTCCCCTGGCCTGCAGCTCCTTGGCCTTGGCGGTCACGGCCAGCGTCGGCGACGCAGGCACAGCCTGCGCTCGATGACTAATCCTCACGATTCACCTCACGATCATCTGGATTCTTGCGAATAACCGGCCGCCATTAGACGCGAAACGGCCCTGAGGGTCAAGGGGGCGGCAGGGGAAGCCCGCCCCCCGCGGCAGCCGTTTGACAGGGGGTCCGGTATCGGACATAATCCCCCCCCACACGGACAATACTGGATTCGGGTGATGTCGATGTCGAACCCCGTGTGGCCGGGAGCGTATTCGTAGTGCGTACCTGTACGTGTGCCGCGGGCGTGTGCCGTGTCGTAGGGTCTTGAAAGGGGATGACGGTATGGGTTTGACCAGGTCAGGGTGTCGGGGTATCCTCTCGGCGTTGATCATCACTATGGCGACCGAGCCTGCGGTCCGGGCCGCGGATTGGCCGAACTATCGGGGTCCGGACCACAACGGCGTATCCAAAGAGGCGGGGTGGCGGACCGCCTGGCCCGCGCAAGGACCCAAGACCCTGTGGAAGGCCTCCCTGGGCCCTGGGTTCGCTTCCATGGCCGTCTGCGGCGGCCGGGTCTATGCCATGGGCAATGTGCAGGACCGCGACGTAGTCTACTGCCTCGATGCCGTCACGGGCAAGGAGGTCTGGAGGCAGTCGTATCCCTGTCCCCTGTTCGCCAAGATGCATGAAGGAGGTCCTTGCGCCACACCGACCGTGCAGGGCGGGCAGGTCTATGTGTTCAGCAAGAACGGAGACGTCCTGTGCATGGACGCGAACACAGGCCAGGTGGTCTGGCACAAGAACCTGGTCAAGGATCTGGGCCTGGAGAACCTCACATGGTACTTCTCCGGGTCCCCCCTGATCGTGGATGACCTGCTCATCCTCAATGCGGGGAAGTCCGGCGTCGCACTCAGGAAGGCCGATGGGGGTTTGGCCTGGCAGAACGGTACGGACCCAGGCGGGTACGCAAGCCCTGTGCCCTACGAGGCGGCCGGGCGCAAGGCCGCAATCCTCTTCGCGTGCAGGGAGGTCTTCGGGGTCGACGCCGCCACAGGCAAGGTCC
>JAGOQT010000029.1 GCA_018007255.1 Phycisphaerae bacterium
GGCCATGGGCGCCCACTTGAGCACGTGGGTCTTCTTCTTGAGGGCCATGCGGACGTGTTCCAGGCAGGTGTACAGCCTCGCGCACACGATCAGGCAGTCGAGGGTGTTTTGGAGGACAAACTGGCGGTAGTCGTCAAAGGCCCTGCCCCCGACCTTCTCGGCCAGCCGGGCCGCTGTGGCCATGTCCCGGTCCGCCAGGGCCACAACCTCATACAAGGGGCTCGCGGCCAGGGCCTCGAGGGCCTCCTGGCCGTTCCGATCCAGGCCCAACACACCCGTCCTGAGCTTCCCTTCGCCCATGCCCGGTGGCCTCCGCAGACTATCGGATGTCCTTGTTGTCGTCCTCGGTCTTGTGGGCCATGGAGTACACCCCGTCCTGGCGGGTGTGGTTGACCTTGAGCTTCTGCTCGTACAGCCGGACCACATCCTCGGCGTCCAGACCCACACACTGGGCCAGGCTGATCCAGAAGAAGAGCATGTCCGTCACCTCGACCCGGGCGTTCTGCAGGTCGTGCAGGAAGAACCGCTTGCCCTCCTTGGCCTCCGCGCACCAGTGCTTCCAGAAGGTGCAGTCGCGGAGTTCCTCCAGCTCGTTGCTCATGGCCGCAAGGTAGTTGTTCAGCCAGATCCCCGCCACCTGCGGGTCGAAGTGCCTGCGCAGGGCCTCCGCGTCAAAACCGGTCCGCCTGTTCAACTCCGCCTGCTTCTTGAATAGGTCCTTCAGCATGATCTTGACCAATCTCAAATCTCAGATCTCAAATCTCAAATCTCAAATCAACCACGGGGCTCCACGAAGGACTCCGGAAGCGGGAACTGGGCACACAACGCCTGGACCTCCTTGGCCACGGCCTCGAGGACCGATTCACGGTCCATGTTCTCCGCAACCTTGCGGATCAGGCCGGCGATCTGCCTGGCCTGCTCCTCTTTCATGCCCCTGGTCGTGATCGCGGGTGTGCCCAGGCGCAGGCCGCTGGGATCCATGGGCGGGGACGGGTCGTTCGGGATCGTGTTGTAGTTGGTCACGATCCGGGCCCGGTCCAGGGCCTTGGCAAAGGGCTTGCCCCGGATTCCCTTGCTCCGGAGGTCAATCAGGATCAGGTGGTTCTCCGTGCCCCCGGAGACCAGGTCGAATCCGTACTCCAAGAGCTTCTCCGCCATGGCCTTGGCGTTCTTGACGATCTGGCCGGCGTACCGGACGAACTGGGGCGTGGCGGCCTCGCCCAGGGCCACGGCAATTGCAGTGATCGTGTGCATGTGGGGCCCGCCCTGCAGGCCGGGGAAGACCGCGCGGTCCACCTTGGCCGCAAGGTCCGCCCTGCACAGGAGCATCCCGCCCCTGGGCCCCCGCAGGGTCTTGTGCGTGGTGGTGGACACCACGTCCGCAAACGGCACCGGACTGGGATGCACGCCCGCGGCCACCAGCCCTGCGATGTGGGCGATGTCCGCGACCAGGAAGGCCCCCACCTCCTTGGCGATCCGTCCAAAGGCCTCGAAATCGATGATCCGTGGATAGGCCGTGGCCCCGCATACGATCACGTTGGGCCTGTGCTCCTTGGCCATCCTCTCCACCAGGTCGTAATCGATGCGCCCGGTCGCAGGGTCCAGTGTGTAGGAGACCGACTTGAAGAACTTGCTGGTCATGGAGACCTTCCATCCGTGGGTCAGGTGCCCTCCATGGGCCAGGGACATCCCCATGATCGTGTCGCCCGGCTGGATCAGGGCAGCGTAGGCCGCCATGTTCGCCACAGACCCGGAATAGGGCTGGACATTGGCGTGGTCCACCTTGAAGAGACCCTTGGCCCTCTCCCTGGCAAGGGTCTCCACTTGATCGGTGACCTGCTGGCCCTCGTAGTATCGCTTGCCAGGATATCCCTCCGCGTACTTGTTGGTCAGGCAACTGGAGCTGGCCTCCATCACCGCCCGGGACACGTAGTTCTCAGAGGGGATCAGACGCACGCTGGCGGCCTGGCGGTCCTCCTCCTCTTTCACCAGTTGATAGATCTGCGGGTCCGACCTCTCTAGTGCCGTTGCCATGCACACGTCTCCATTAAAGGATACATTAGAGCCTCATCAGGAAAGGCCCCATCTTATATCACCGGCCGCGATTGGGAACAAGGGACTAGAACGTATCCCAAGACCTCTTTCTACTGAGACGCGCACGGCCCTCGGGCGAGGATCATGCGATCGCCCCGCACGGAGGTCGCCAGGCGTGTATAGAGAGGGGGCTCCTCAGGGTGGTGACCCTGGGGAGCCCCGCGCCGACGGAGAGCCGAGGTTGATCTGGCGTACGGTCCAGGGCGAGCCCCTATCCGCCCATCCTACCCCTCGGCCTCCACGGCCCCTTCCTCCGAGCCTGTGTTGCCCGCAGCGTCTGCCTCCTTGGCAGGCGATGCGTCATCGGCTGCAGCGTCCGGTGCGGTCCTGCGGGCCTTGCTGGCCTGCCAGGTCCCGCCGTACGCACCCATGTTGATCCGCCCGCCGTTCGGAGCGGGCTCCTCGCCGACCGGATCGCGAGGATCCCCGGCATCGATGCACGGGCTGTGTTGTCGATCCCGGACCCAACGACCGGTCTGTGGGTCGTACCGGCCGACCACGGACTGGAGGTGGTAGTCCGTCACCAAGGATGCCACGTCCGGGGCGAAGAGGGGTGTCCTGTCGATGTTGCCTGTGCCGGGGTAGCCGCCCTCCACGTCACAGTAGGCCACCGCCTTCTTGGACTGCGGGTCGCTCAACAGGACCTGCGTGCCCTCATTGTACCAGACGATGCTGTTCCTGATTGTGGTGTCCGTGTCCAGGGCGTGCACACCCCCGCCCGGGAACGGCGGCATCTGCGGGCCGGACAGGCCATTGTGGGCAAGGGTGCAGTTCCTCAGGCGGAGCGAGGTCCCGTCCCCCCTGCCCGGGTTGTCCGCCCCGGCCTCAGCGAAGACCCCGCCCCCGGCCGAGGCTGTGTTGCCTGCGATCACGCAGCGGTGCAGCTCCACCGTGGCCCCCGCACCCACATACACGCCGCCGCCCTGGAGTTCGCCCGGGGCCTCGTTCCCGAGGATCTCACAACCGGCCACCGTGGCCTGGGCCTTTCGGCAGTACAGGCCCCCGCCCAGGCTGTTCCAGTATCCCATGTTGCCCGCGATCCGGCAGTCGGTGATCACGGCCCTGCACTCGCGGATCAGGCCGATGCCCCCGCCCATCCCCCCGGACCTGGAGCCGCCGGTCCCCCCTGCAGTGCACGCGGAGATCCGGCACCCTTCAATGGACGGCGTGCCCCCCACGCACCCGATCCCCCCGCCCAGCTCCGTGCTGCACCCCTCCACCACGCAGTCCCGGATCGTGGGGCTGGAGAACTCGCAGTAGATGCCCGCGCCGATGGGGTGCGAGGGATCCGGGTTCCATCGCATGGAGTCCGGCGGCAGGTCGCTGCCCCGGATCCACCCCTGTCGGATAGTGAATCCCTCCACCACGGTCCTGCCCGTCTCCGCCTCGTGGATGTAGAAGCCGCGGTGCCCCAGCCGGGCAACCTCCTCCTCCGGCCCGAGGCAGTCGATGATCGTCTCGGCCGGGCCCTCCGCGCCCTGGACCGTGATGGCCTTGCCCCGCAACTCGATGTCGCGGTTGCCTCTGCCTGTGTAGGTCCCGGGCAGGACCTGAACCGTGTCTCCGTCCTGGGCCGCGTCGATCGCCTCCTGGATCGTGTCGTAGTCCGTGGGCACGACCAGGGTGCGGGGCCCGCCCCTGAGGGAGACCTTCAGGTTGTCGATCAGGGCCCCAGCCCCTGAGAACGAGACGTAACAGGTCCCCTGGGCCGATCCGAGGTGGATGCGGTGGCGTCCAGGTGTCAAGAGGGTGGGCCCGGTCCAGACCTCCCCGTCGCCCGAGAGCGAGTAGCTCAGCCGGCCTGTCACGTTCAGCGGGAACTGCACCTCGAGGGCCAGCACGCCCTCGACCTGGGCCGCCGGCTGAGTCGAAACGAGCGGGAAGCAGTAGTCCAGGTGCGCGGGCCTGCTGCGGTGCCCCATGAACATCAGACCCGGGGCAGGATTGCCCTGGCGAGAGGCATAGTACAGGTAGGGTTCTGCGGGCGGGAGGCCCTTCTCCGGCCAGAAGACCGAGTGGTCGTAGCTGTCTGTCTTGGCCTTGTCCGTACTGAAGTCATCGCTGTACTGCCAGGTCCAGGAGGCCGTATCGCGATCGGCCAGGCCCAGCCTGGGCAGGGTCAGCATCACAACCGCAATCCAAAGGACCTTGTCCGGTATGGGGGATCTCATGAAGCGTCTCCTTGTGTTTGGGTGTTCGGGCGCAGACCTCCTAGCCCGCCGTTTCCAACAACGAACTCTGAGCACCGCTGTGCCCGCCTGGGGCACTCGCACACCAATGGCCATGGGTGGCTTCTTGTGCTACTAGTGCCTGGTGGGTTCGAGGCGTTACAGGGGTTTTTCCTGACCTGTGGATCCGGCCCGGGCGGCCTTGGAATCCAGCTCCTCCAGCCTGAGCCGGACGCTCACGACAAAGGGCTGCTCCCCCGCGACCCAGTGTCCGTATGTGGTCGTGACGAATGTGCCGTCCGGCAGGACCTCCACCCCGGGATAGGCGCAGTCCCATGACTTGTGGTTGTCCATGAGGCGGACCCGATACTGGCCTTCCCTGCCCTGTGCGATGTCCTGGTAGGTCCCGACCCACGCGACCCAGTCGCCCTGGGTGGGAGAGCCACGGGCCCCGTCCCTGAACGAGATGAAGAGCCTGCCGTCCTGCGCATACCTGCCGGTGTGACGATCCCCCGTGAGGGCCTCGGGCAGTTCACGGGGCTGCGTCCAGGTCCGGCCCTCGTCGTCTGAGAACATCACGTGGGAGTTCCTTTGGCGGGTGTTCTCCCTCATCAGCACGGCCAACTGGCGCCCGTCCGGAGAGCGGACGCACCCCGGCTCACACAGATGGACCTGGGAGCCCTGCCACACGGCCTCAGGGAACGACCAGGACAGCCCGCCATCCCTGCTGACGGTCTTGTACACCGTAAATGAAGCCGTCGCCTGCCCGCCGGCCTTGAAGAAGCGTCCGTCGTCATGAAACAGGGCCAGGTAGTGCCCCCTGCCGGTCCTCAGCGGCTCCACGCTCGCCATGACCACGATCCCACCCCAGTCGCCTGCGGACTGGAGTTCGCTCCAGGTCCGGCCATCGTCCTCGCTGACGGACAGCCGGGCCGGATAGAGGCCGGACCACAGGATCAGACGCCGGGTGCCTTGGGGGTCCACCACGCGGTGGATCGTGGGCACCTCCAGAGAGGTCTTCCAGGTCTCGGGCGTGGGCAGGCGGTCCGACCACGTCAGCCCGCCGTCCGTGCTCCGCTTCATGACAATGGGGCCCCTGCCGTGGCCCTTGGGATACACGCAGATCAGGGTCCGGCCGTCCTCGAGCAGCACGGTGGTCGGATGACCGAGGTACTGGCCCGGCTCCCTGTCCACCACGACCTGCCGGTGGGTCTCTGCGGCCAGGTCAACCAGGGGCAGGTGCCGCCCCTGTTCGAGGGCCAGGACCTGAGCGGACCACAGGATCATCCCTGCAATACAGGCCACTGCCCGACGATCAAGGGGCCGGTGGCCAGACTCCTCCGGTCTCGAACGCAGACGCTCCATAACCGACCTCCAGCGGTCCCCCCGGCCCGTGGCGCACAGCCGCGCTCCCCGCCATCCGAGGGTTCGGATGCACCGTAGTCGCACCCGATCCGGGTGTCAAGCCGCTGCACACGGCGCGGTGTGCCTGTCAACCGCCGATGGGACCGCCTGAAGAGTCGTTGATCACCTGCAACCAGAGGCACTTCCGGCCGGTGCGTCCCGGCTCGCCGCCTACCGCCTGACAGGCGCCCCTTGCGCTGTTGCAGTCACGAGCCAGTGGAATCGTCTCATAGGGCGTGCGATTTCAGATACTCCATACTGGGGACGAGGATCGGCTGTCCCTCTGTGACCTCGTAGCGAATCGTTTCAGTCGTCTTCTGCCGGACCCCGTCTACCTTCTCACCGCCCGTGCGCACGGCCTTGCGAACGACCCACGGATTGAGGGTGCAGACCACGTCGAGCAACGCCGTCTTGCGAGAGGCATCGACACGGGCCAACCCCGGCAAGACCAGGGTGACCATCGCAGCAAGATCCGGCTGCTCGATCGTCTTGGCCCCTGCTACCGCTGCAGCCGCCGGCGTCCCTGCGACCACGACCTGCCCGTCCGGCAGAGCGGCGAGCCAGCGTATCTCGACGTCCACGTCACGTGCCTCCCCTTGCCCAATCAGCGTGCGGCTGTAGAACTCGCGTAGCGCCTGCCTATAGAGGTCAGGCACCTGGATCGTCGCGAGTTGGCGAGTGATGTGGCGGCATCTGTTGTAGAAGCCGACGGTGAAGTTGAGGTCATCACGCACGAGCCTGCCGTCATTGTTTCTCAGCAGATCTGCCAACACAGCGACTATCGCGTGATACTCGGGGCTGGTGAAATCGAGCCTCGGGTTCTTCTCACGGAGGAGTTGATCCACCTGTCGCGTGTATCCCTCAAGGGTTGACGCGCGAAGCTGCACGTCTTCGGAGACGCCGTTCATCTCCTGCACCACAGGGACCCGCCGTCTGACCGTATCGCCCTCGCGGGTAACGAACTGGCGTTTGGTTTCGGGCAACGGCGGTTCGGCGATAGCCATGAGAGTGGACTTCGGCGCGGCCGTCGCAGTGAGGCGAACCTCTGCAGAGGCCAGACCCGGCGACCGGATGCACACTGTGATATCGCCGGGCTTGCCGCTGGAGCGGATGATGTTGAACGTTGGCGCGTCGACATACATCGTGCCTTCCATCGATTCGTACTTGTCGGTATCGGTGGAGTAGCTCGCAGGGCCCACGAGCTTCGCTGGACCGGAGACAGCCCATTGGATCGTGTTGGTCGCGCCGTAGACGTGGTGACCCTGACCATCCACAACATCGGCACGGACCACGGCCACGGAATCCAGTCCCGCCTCGAACCGGCTGGGGCTAGCCGAGAGCGTCAACCTGGCGGGTGGGCCCGCCATGACCACCGTTGCGGATACGACCTGGCCGCCCCTGCGGCCCTCTGCGGTCAACACGCCTCGCTCAATCAAGATGTCCTTGAAGCGGAGGACGTTGGCTTCTTCGAATCGCGGCTTGAGCATACCGGCGCTGCGTCCGTTGATCTTGAGCTCGACCGTGTCGCAATTCGAGTTCAGCACGATCTCCTTCTTCTGTCCGAGGTACTGTGACCGCCAGAAATGGGGGTGGATGAAGACCATCGGCTTCACTCCATACACGGCTTGCCACAGGTAATAGAAGTACTTCGGTGTACGCCAGCAATCCACGAAGCCCTTGGGGTTTACGTGCTTGACCGGCGCATTGGCGTACTCGCGGTCTGCGCCATGGTCCTCGTAGAGCCAGGTGTTGATGTTGGCCCGGTCGTCGGACGAGTGGCCTTGGTTGCGATGGATGATCTCCTGGGCGTTCAGATCGTGCTGCCACGTCTCGTGGCCGGCCTGCTGCACACTGGCAGGTTCGAGGTCGCGGACATCGGCGTTGTACCAGCCCCGGATGGTGCATCGCAGGAGCGATTCCAGCGGGAGGTTCTTCGAGGTCGTGTCGACGAACCCTCCAGCGGAGTCATTGTAGATGTCGCGGGCGTGAATGAGACGTGACGTGTCCTCCTCCAGGGCCAAGCTTGAGTCCACGGCGTCGTCGGTCTCGTTGCCCATGCTCCAGAAGAAGATGGAGGGGTGGTTACGGTCACGCCGAATCATCTCACGCAGCTGTTGCTCCTGCACCTCGTCAGAGAATCTCTGCCTCTTGATGTTCGGCACCTCCTCGATCACGATGATCCCGTGGCGATCGCAGAAATCATAGATGGCGGGGTCCTGCGGATAGTGGGCCGTGCGCATGAAGTTATGGTTGAGGTTCAGGCGGAAGTCCAGCATGTCGAGGAGGTGAAGCCACTTCGGCGTGGCGTCACCAAGCCATGGGTACTCCTGGTGGCGGTTACTGCCGTGGATGATGACCTTCTCTCCGTTCAGGATCAGACGATTGCTCTCAGAGTCCCACTTGAATTCCCGGATACCCAGTGGACTAGTGAAGTGGTCCACAATCACGCCGGCATCGCGGATATCCGAGTGAACGGTGTAGAGATAGGGCGTCTCGGGCGACCACAGGTGAGGGGCCGCGATGGGCTGACTGGTCTGGTCGAATTCCACCAACCCGGCGGGCGGGATCCGTTTTTTCACGGTCAAGACCTGGAGAACATGACCCCCGGCATCCACAAGGGTGGTGCGCAATTCACACTCTCGGGCATCTGGATGATCGTTCTTGACCCACGTGCGAATCCGCACCTCAGCCGCGGCCCCGGACACCCTCGGGGTGGTGACGAACGTGCCGCCCTGATGTCGGTAGGAGCCCTGGAACGGGATGTGGAGCCGGTCCGTGATGACGATCCGCACATCGCGATAGATGCCACCGTACACGTCGAAGTTGCCGGCGCTCATCGGAGGGATCCTGAAAGGGTCATTCTGGCAGTTGTTGACGGCCACGGCGAGCACGTTGTCCTGGCCGAAGCGGATCCAGTCTGTGAGGTCCAAGGTGAAGCCGCTGTAGCCGCCTTTGTGGTCGCCAGCCAGTTGGCCGTTGACCCAGACCTTGCTGTGTTTCTGCACGCCGTCGAACTCGACAAAGACCTTCCGACCGGTCTGCTCCTGACCAATGGAGAAGTGTTTGCGATACCAACCCCAGCCTCTCCACCAATACGGATCGTCCTCCTCAGAGGCGTCATGGATGAACGGGTGGACCTTCCCGGTGGTCTCGTAGGTCTGCCACGTGTGGGGCACGGCGATGGCAGGCCAACTGGAGTCGTCGAAGTCGGGCGACTCGTAACCGGCCTGGTCGGAGGTCTGGTCTGGGAAGTAATTGAACGTCCACTCGCGGTTGATCGTCTTCTGGAGACGGTGCGTCGTCGGGGTCTGGTATTGTTGCGCCTCCGCCGCGTTCGCTTCAACGCCGGCAATGCCTCCGGCCGCCAGATACGCAAGCATGGAGACAGTCTGACCGATCAGCCCAGTGTATGGATGGAATCTCATTGTGTTGCGTTCCCTTCCTCTCGGGTTCGTGGTTGGCCCTGGCTGGGGGAAGGGGGAGACTCTGAGAAGGTCAATCCCCGACCGGATATGATGCCCGCCCATTGGGCTTGGTTGGCCTGCCAATCCACTGTCAACCCTTCAATGAAAAGACGGACATTGTCGCCGCAAACGAATAGGGACGGCTTGCCGCTCTTGGGTGGGTCCACCCTTACCCGGATGTTGCGCATGATCACACCATCGAGCGGTGCATCCGGAAGACCAGCGAATTCCGAGCGGTAGATCCAGTTCGCGGCCACGTTCTCGATCCGGCAGTCCCGCACCGGCGTCGCCCCGTCACGGCGGCTGATGACGAGGTGGAGCACCGCGCCGCTCTCCCTCTCCTGCGGCCAATCGATCATGAACAGGCGGATGTCTCGCCACACAACGCGCTCGATGGGGCCGCCATCCTGCGCATAGAGCACGATGCCGCGCTCGCCGTCGAACACGTCACAGTTCTCGAAGGTCACGTCGCGGATCGGTCCGCGCGTTTCCGTGCCGATCTTCAGTGCCGATTTCGTCGTGCTGACGATGCTGTTTCGGAAGATCACGCGCTCGGTCGTCTTGCCATCGGCCTCTTGCGGGAAGCGGTTCTTCACAGCGATCGCGTCGTCTCCAGCCATCACGAACGCGCCGTCGATGAGCACGTCCCGCGACGAATCCGGGTCGAAGCCGTCCTTGCCGCTCAAGACCCGTACGTGATGGGCAGCAAAGCGGTCGGACCGGCGGACATGAACGCCCCACGAGTTCGACCCCTCGAACAACACGTCCTCAAGAACCACGTCTTGGCTTCCGGTGATGTCGACGTTGTGGACGTTGTGCCGCCGCCCCGCGGTGCTAGCGGCGTCAATGATCCCGGGGCCGCAGAGTTTGACGTGGCGGGCATTCTCAACGGCAATGAACTCGGCCCCCACTGCATCCTCTTCGTCGCACGCCCGGAGGACCGCGCCAGGAGCCAAGAACAGCGTGGTGTCTGAGCGAACGCGCAACGTGCCCGTGCGATACACCCCGGCCGGAAACGAGAACGTCCCCCCAGCGTCGAGTAACCTCTGAACCGAGGCCGTCTGGTCGAGGAGCGGATCGTTCCGCAGGCCCTGCGTCGTGACATCGATCGCCGCGTGCGATTTCAGAGCGATCCGCGTCTGCTCCAGGCGGCGCAGGTCGTCCATCCACAGGGCCACGGTAAACCTGCCGTTGGGCCGGGCCAGACCGGGTAGTTGCAGGTAGTAGTGACCCGGACCCGGCAACTCAAGAGTGAGAGCCGATCCGGAACGACTCACGGTCAGATCCCGCCCAACGGTGCGAAGAACAGGCCGGCCGAGGTCTCCCTGGGTCGCGGCGAGGCTCACCGTCACCGGCCCGTCGGCGGCGAGCCAGCCCACCGCCACCTCCATGAATCGCTCTCCGGATGAGTCCGGGTGGAAAACTCGACGCCCCACCAAGGGTAATCTCTGGTTCTGCACCCAGGCGGAAACCCGCTCTTCAGAGGCCAGTCCAGGCGGCGGAGGGTAGACCTCCAGTCGGGTCTCCCCTGCGGCCAGGCCGACCAGGCCCATACACACCGTCAGCCAAGAGGCCACGATTCTTGAAGGCTGCGCGTCCATAGGAGGCGGAATCCACGCCCACTCAAGGATCTCTAATGTTCTTGACGATACAAGGCAAAGCTAACCCTTCACGGCGGGACGGTCAAACCAAATTCAAGCTGAAAGAAGGCCCTCTCGGCCTCGAAGAATGCTTGAATTGCGCGAGACGCTCTAGTATCCTAGGACTGGTGTTGCGTGGTTGCACAGTCTGCCAGGCCCTGCATCATGAAGGAGGCCCATGATGAGCTGCAAAGTGATTCCTACCGTCTCACTCTTGTTCGTCTTGCTCTTGACCCTAGCGGCTGGCGCTGCCGAACCGGGTCTTGTCGGTTGGTGGAGGCTCGACGAAGGTACAGGCAGCACTGTGGCTGATTCTTCGGGGCGAGGGCATGACGGGTCCTTCGTCACCGGCAGCCCTGCATGGGTGGAAGGCAGATACGACGGGGCCCTCAGATTCGACGGCGTGGGCAAAGTGGAGATCCCCGACCATGCCGATTTCCACTTGGAGGACGCTGTTTCGGTGGCCCTGTGGGCCAATCCGGAAGCCGTCCAACCGGAGGATGCCAAACTCTTCACCAAGCAGAAGTCAACGTACTATCCCTACTGCCTCCAATACGATGGGAATTCACAGAAGCTGTATGCGAACATCAGTAGCGCTTCGGCTCAGTTCAATACCAAGCCGACGTTGGCCAATTTCCCGGGGCAATGGGCCCACCTGTGTCTCACCTATGACGGCAGCACCCTCATTCTCCACAAGGACGGAGAGGAAGTCGCCCGGGTCGCCGCTTCAGGCAAGCTCCGGCAGAATACTCTATCGTTGACCATTGGTGGTCGTCTCAACTCCAGTAACACCTTCAAAGGGATGATTGACGACGTCCGGCTGTACAGTCGGGCTCTGACACAGCCGGAGATTCTGCAGGTCATGCAGGGACCGCCAGCAGGACCAGCGTCTAGGCCCAATCCAAGTTCAGGAGCAGTAGATGTGCCACGCGATGTCGTTCTGAACTGGACGCCGACGACGCCGGACATGGTGCACGACGTTTACTTTGGAATCGCTTCGGCCGACGTCACCGCGGCCGAGCGGTCCAACCCCATGGACGTCCTGGTCGGCCAAGGTCAGGACGCCAATACCTACGATCCGCCCGGGTTGCTTCCGTTCAGCCAAACCTACTACTGGCGGGTGGATGAAGTCAACACCCCCACGGGTATGGTCAGCAAGGGACTGACTTGGAGCTTCACAACCGAGCCCGTTAGCTATCCCGTCGCGCCCATCGCGGCTACGGCGTCCAGTTCGCAGTCCTCCGACTGCGGACCCGAGAGGACTATGGACCGCTCCGGGCTCGATGTGAGCGACCATCACTCGACCCTGGACACAACGATGTGGATCAGTACCCTCAACGGACCACAGCCAGCCTGGATCCGATATGACTTCGGTGGGATCTGCAAACTGCACCAGATGTGGGTATGGAACTCCAACCAGCCGGTTGAGCCAACCATTGGATACGGAGCTAAGGACGTCCTGGTTGAGTACTCCACGGACGGCGATACCTGGACGCCCCTGACCAACGTCTCTCAGTTCGACCGGGCCAGCGGCAGGGCGGACTACACCCCCAACACCACCGTGGATTTCGGTGGCGTGGCAGCCCAGTACGTCAAGATCACCATCCAGAGCAATTGGGGCGGTCTGCTGTCCCAGTATAGCCTCAGTGAGGTGCGATTCTTCCAGATCCCCACGCGGGCCAGAGCGCCTCAGCCCGCCTCCGGACAGACCAACATCAACCCGGGCGACCTGACCCTTCGTTGGCGGCCCGGCCGAGAGGCGGTCTCGCACCAGGTCTTCTTAAGCACGGATAGCAACGCCGTGGAGAACGGCACGGCCCGAATCGACACAACCACTGAGAACAGCTACACCCTCAACACCCTCGACCTGGGCATGACGTATTCCTGGAGGATCGATGAGGTCAACCAGGCCGCCAGCCCCAGCCTCTGGCCTGGCGATGTCTGGCAATTCTCTACCGCCGAATACCTTGTGGTCGACGACTTCGAGAGCTACACGAACGACTCGCCCAACAGGCTCTTCCAGACATGGATGGACGGGGTCGGTTACTCGGCGGATGAGTTCCTGCCGGGCACCCGTCCCAACGGCACAGGCTCGGCCGTCGGGCACGACATCTGGACCGCAGGCCCGCACTACGGCAAGACCATCGCCGAGACGGCCATCCTTCACGGGGGCAGGCAATCCATGCCCCTGTATTATGACAACACCGGCTTCGCCTGTTCTGAGGCCGAGCGGAGTTGGATAACACCTCAGAACTGGACCCCCTTCAGGGCCGATACGCTGACCCTGTACTTCCGGGGCGTCCCCACCGGATTCCTCGAACTGTCACCCACCCACATCGTGATGAATGGCACGGGCACAGATATCTTCGACACCGCAGACCAAGGCCGATTCGTCTACAAACAACTGGTCGGCGACGGCACGATCCTGGCCCGTGTCGACCGCCTCGATGCGACCGACCCCTGGGCCAAGGCCGGCGTGATGATCCGCCAGACACTGGAGGCCAACTCCGCGTGGGCCCTTTCGGTTCTCGGCTCTGACAATGGTTTCCGTTTCCAGACCAGGACGACCGCAGGCGGCGCGGGAGCCAGCGACTCGACGATGGCGACGGCCGCGCAAATGGCAGTTCGCGCGCCGGCCTGGGTCAAGCTGGAGCGTGTGGGCGACCGGTTCAACGCCTACTATGCAACCCATCAGGCGCCGACGACCTGGATCGCGAGCCCCTGGAACCCGCAAACGATCACCATGACCAGCGACGTCTACGTCGGCTTGGCGGTCACAAGCCACGCTGTTGATGTGGTCACTCAGGCGGAGTTCTCGGGAATCGAGACCGCCGGCGATGTAACGGGCTCGTGGCAGTCGGTGTCGCTCGGTGTCGAACAGCCGGTGGGCAATCTTCCCGATACGTTGTACATCCGGCTCGAAGACAGCAACGGTCACAAGGCCCAGGTGACCTACTCCAACCCGCATGCCATCGGCGTGAGCGATTGGACGGCTTGGCCCATTCCGCTGGGCACATTTACCTCCGGCGGGGTCCAGGTCGATAAGATCACCAGGATGGTGATCGGCGTCGGCGACAAGGACAAGCCGGCCTCCAAGGCTACCGGCCTGCTCTACATCGACGATATCACCTTCGGCCGATCCGCATCGCGATAGGAGCCCAACAAGAGGCGTGCCATCTGACGTCGGCGTCGAGACGCAACGCAGTCCGGGAAGGGACGTTACAGAACCGGCGTACGGTCCAAGTCTGCCCATACGCAAACGGCAGGCCGGAGACCATCTGCTTTCAGCCGGTCGAACATGCGACAACCACCGGCACTCCTCCCGCCTGGGTCCCACACCGGCCCTCTCCCGAAGGCCGTACGAGGCCTGTTTTGGCCGCTCCACGGTGGTCCGATCGCCCCTTGACAGGTACACCGGGTGTCAAGCCGCTGCACCCCGAGAGGCCTACAGGCGCCTTCGGAGCCCGATGGTGACACCCAGGTCCGGCGAGCCGTCGTTCAATCCGGCCTCGAGCAGCACATCCAGGCGCAGGCCAGGCCGGAACTTGAACTCGCAGGCTGCGAGGAGGGAGAGGGGATCATCCCGGCCCTCGAAGATGGCCGTGCGGCCGTCCAGGTATGCGCTGAGGGTGAGCTTCGGATCGACCTCGAAGGCCAGGCCGATGCTGTAGAGCCACCGGTTGTCCACGTCGTAGCCCGAGGGCTCCCCAACGAACGTGTAGCCGAACTCCGCCAGCACGGTCCATGCGTCCTGTCTGAGCCTGCGGGCCAGCTCCACCATGGCCGTGAAATCCGGCTCCCCGGTCCCCAATCCCTCGTCCTCGTCCGCGGTCGGGAACTTCACACTGCCCACCAGATCGACAAAGGGGACCCATCCGTGCTGCTCTGCCGCGTAGTATCGACCCTTCAGGATGATGTCGCCGAGCCCGGACCCGCTGCCGCCTCCCGGGACCGGCTCCACGTCGCCGCCCACAAAGGTCACGCCTGGGGAGGAGATGTCCACATAGGGAACGGTGAGGGTCACATCGCCTTTGCGCACATAGCGCTTTGCGGTGGCGGACAGGTAGAAGATATCGGTCTTGTCCTGTTCCCCGTAGTCGCCGGTCAGATAGGAGAAGGCAAGTCCCGCCTGCCATCGCGGGGCCTCATCGGCTGCGTACAAAGAAAGGGGGGCGATGAGCACCCCCCCGATCCATACAAGCAGACCCCAATGGAACAGACAACGCCTCACCTGTTAGGTCCCCGTTCCGGCTTCTCGGGCTTCTCCGGCCTGGCCGGTCTCTCCGGCCGTTCGAGCTTGGCGGGCTTCTCGGGCTTCTCCGGCCTCGTCGGACGCTCCAGGGTCTTGACCTTTGCAGCCCTGGTCATGGTCCGGGTCTTGGTACCGCTGCCCTCCGGCTTGAGGGTCTGGTCCTGGCGTTGCCCCTTGCCGAGGCCGAGAGCGCCTCCGAGCCGGGCAAAGAGACCCCGCTTCTTCTCTGTCAGCCTCTTGGTCTCCCCTGCCTGCGCAGAGGCGGGGTCCTCCCCAGGGGCAGACCCGCCCTTCTGACTGCCCTTCCCGACAAGTTCCCCGATCTTCAGATTGTGCGCCTGCGCGATCTCACCGAATCCCTTGCCCGCAGCCCTTTCGGCCAACACGCCGGCCAGGGCCGTGTCAAAGGTCACGAGCGGGTCCTCGCTGGCGGCGTCGATCTGCTCGGCCAAGCGTGTCGCGATCCGGATCTCGCCCCAGCCCAGGCCGTCCGCACGCATCGCGTCCACCTGCTCCTGGGTGAGGGCGCTGCCCTCCACAAGTTCCCTGATGTAGCGGGGCGGATTGGCCGCGTCCGCAGGCCCTTCCTCCAACTCGCCGCCGTCGCCAGCCTCGGATTCGGACACGGGCCCGGTCTTCAGACTGCCCTTGCCTACGAGCCCGCCGATCTTGAGGTTGTGCCCCTGTGCGATCTCACCGAACTCCTTGCCCGCGGTCCTTTCGGCCAACACGCCGGCCAGGGCCGTATCAAAGGTCACGAGCGGGTCCTCGCTCGCTGCGTCGATCTGCTCGGCCAAGCGTGTCGCGATCCGGATCTCGCCCCAGCCCAGGCCGTCCGCACGCATCAGGTCGACCTGCTCCTGGGTCAGGGCGCTGCCCTCCACGAGCTCCCTGATGTAGCGGGGCGGATTGGCCGCATCCGCAACCCCTTCCGCCGGATCTCCGCCCGTCTGGGCAGCCGCGTGTGCGGCACAGAACCCCAGAGACCCCGCCACGACCGCGAGCGCCCACAGCAATCTTAGTTGTGTCTTGTGCATGGGATTCCTCCTGCCTGCTGAACACCTTGTTCTGGGATGATCGGTCCGCTCATCACGGTGCGACACGAGCACGGCTGCCCCCAGCGGGTCGATATCCTGACCTAGAGTATAGAATACACGTTTCGCGGGGCAAAGTCAATCCCCCCCGGGCGGACCGTCGCGCAGGAGGCGGATCGCCCCGCCGGCAAGGACCCGGGGTCGCCCCCCCCCGTTGTCTCAGTCCGGCCCGTGCCGCGGGCACCCCAGGACATAGCCTACCCCCATGGTCGTGGCAGTGCCGATAACGATCAGCCAGCTCCAGGCCAGGGCGATGTCGCCCCGTTTGGACAGGATCATCAGTATGGTGGTCAGGGCAGTGCCCAGGATCATGGCCGGGATGTTCCCCCAGCCGGCCCTGCGCTGCGTGAGCAGGCCCAGGAGGAACACGCCCAGCAGGGACCCGCCGGTCAGGGAGAAGACCTGGTACGCGAACCACAGGATGTTCTCCACAGGGCCGCAGGCCCAGGCGATCAGGGCCAGGACCAGACCGAAACCCGCCACCGCCAGCCTGGAGACCCAGAGGTAGTGCCTTTCACCGGCGTCTCTCCGGATCCAGGGGCGGTAGATGTCCGTGACAAAGGACGAGCAGAGGGAGCTCAGGGGCGAGTCGATGCTGGCCAGGATGATCGCACACAGGACCAGGCCCTTGAGACCCGCGGGCAGCGAGTAGGCCACGAAGTGGGACAGGACCTCCTTGGCCTGCGCGGGCGGTGGGACCTGCGGGTGCTGCTGATAGAAGACATAGAGCAAGGTGCCGATGGCCAGGTACAGGCAGGTGATCGGGATCACGGTCACGATCGTGGAGACCAGGGTCTGCTGGCTGCGCCTCCGCGTCTGCACGGTCAGGAGCCTCTGGACGTTCTCCTGGTCCGTGCCGAACGAGGCCATGCCCAGGACAAAGGCATGGATGCTGCCCGCCCAGAAGGTCGTGGGGTCGTTGAGCCTCGGATCGAACCGGAACATGCTCAGGCGGCCGGCCTGGTCTGCAATGTGCCAGGCCGCACCCAGACCGCCGTCGATCCGCCAGACCAGGTACACAACCAGGGCCACTCCGGCCGCGGTGATGACCAGGGCCTGGTACGCCCCTGCCCACACCACGGCCTTGATCCCCCCCATCGCGATGAATGCGATGCTGACCACGGTGAACAGGAGCAGGGTCTGGTTCAAGGACCAGCCCAGGATCAGGGCCACGCCCAGGCAGGCCGCATAGAGCCTGACCCCGGAGGCGATCAGGCGGGTGGCAAAGAAGAAGACCGATCCGGCGACCTGGGTCTCGGGTCCGAATCGGTGCCGGAGGAACTCGTAGATGCTCGTGCAGTCGTGCCGGTAGAACGCGGGGATGAACACGAAGGCCACGAAGATCCTCGCCGCAGCGGAGCCGATGAAGAACTGCACGTACTCCCAGTTCTCGCTGTAGGCCGTGGCCGGGAACCCCACGATCGTCAGGGCGCTGATCTCCCCTGCCACAAAGGACAGACAGGCCACGACGGCCGGG
This sequence comes from Phycisphaerae bacterium, assembly GCA_018007255.1. GTDB lineage: Bacteria > Planctomycetota > Phycisphaerae > Sedimentisphaerales > Anaerobacaceae > DTPU01. The sequence goes on from JAGOQT010000029.1 coordinate 17,594, forward strand.
ACCCGGCGGCGCCCCAGGAAGAAGTCGCGGGTGTCCCTGCCTCGGGCAAATGTGTACGAGATGGCCAGGAGCAGCAGGACCCCCACGGCCACGATGAGGACATCCAGTCGCCCGAGCGCACCGGCGAGAGGCTGGAGAGCAGGTTCTTGGATGGGCTCGATCCTCAGAATCCCTTCGGGGAACCCGTGCAACACGGCACGGTCCCGATTATAGGGGGGCCCCACGGGCTTGGCAACCCGGCACGCGAAGGAGCCTGGCCGGGGGCCTTTTTGGGCGCCGCGGATCTTGACTTGAGGCCCGGCTGGAGGTATTCTCTCCGGTTTGTATGACCCCGGGGGGGACCTCGTTGCCACCCCGAGGGAACGGGGCATGAATCGGTGTCTGCTGGCCGGCCTGGGGGGCCGCCACCGGCCGAGGTCAGGAGGCGCCCACGACAGACGCTATGAAGCAGCCAGGTGAGCATCCCGTCGAGCGAGTCGAGGATCTCCGCATCCTCGATGAGATGAAGACCTCCTACCTGAACTACGCCATGAGCGTGATCGTGGCCCGGGCCCTGCCCGATGTGCGGGACGGCCTGAAGCCCTCCCAGCGGCGGGTCCTGGTGGCCATGCACGACCTGAATCTGGGTCCGCGAAGCAAGCACCGCAAGTGCGCAAAGATCGTGGGCGATACGAGCGGCAACTACCACCCCCACGGCGACCAGGCCACGTATGGGACCCTGGTCCGCATGGCCCAGGACTGGAACATGCGCTACACCCTGGTGGACCCCCAGGGCAACTTCGGCTCCATCGACGCGGACCCGCCCGCGGCCATGCGGTACACGGAGGCCCGCATGACGGCCGCGGCCATGGAGATGATGGAGGACATCCGGTACGACACCGTGGACTTCGTGCCCAACTACGACGAGACCCGCACGGAGCCGCTGGTCCTGCCGTCCAAGTTCCCCAATCTCCTGGTCAACGGCTCCACGGGCATCGCCGTGGGCATGGCCACCAACATCGCGCCGCACAACCTTGGGGAGGTCTGCGACGCCCTGCTCCTGTTGATCGACGACCCGAGATGCGGGTTCAAGGAGATCATGAAGGTCCTGCCCGGCCCGGACTTCCCCACGGGCGGGGTCATCTGCGGACGCAAGGGCATCGTGGATGCCTACACCACGGGCCGCGGCCACCTGACCGTGCGGGGCAAGGCCCAGATCGAGGAGACCAAGCGGGGCAAGACCCAGATTGTGATCACCGAGATCCCCTACATGGTGATCAAGGCCAACATCGTCTCCAAGATCGCCGACTGTGTGCACGAGAACCTGATGCCCGAGGTCGCGGACGTGCGGGACGAGTCCGACCGCAAGGGCATGCGGGTTGTGGTCGAGCTCAAGAAGGACGCCGACGGCGAGGTCGTGCTCAACAAGCTCCACCGCTATACGGCGCTCCAGAGCACCTTCGCGATTGCGAACATCGCCCTGGTGGACAACCGTCCCGAGACCCTGACCATCCGCGACCTGCTCCAGCACTTCCTCGACCACCGCAAGGTCGTCATCCGCCGCCGGACCCAGTTCCTCCTCAAGCGGGCGCAACAGGAGGCGCACATCAAGGAAGGCTTGATCCTGGCGGTCAGTGACATCGACGACATCATCGCGATCATCAAGAGGTCGCCGGACGCCCCCACGGCCAAGGCCAACCTGATGGCCAAGCCCCTGCGGCTCGTGGAGCTGGAGACCCTGAAGAGGATCCTGCCCGAGTCGTTCATCCGGGCCAAGACCCAGGGCCAGCATTTCCTCACGGCCGCCCAGGCCAATGCCATTCTGATCATGCAATTGCAGCGCCTGACCGGGCTGGAGATCGAGAAGCTGGCCAAGGAGTACGCGGACCTGGTCGAGGAGATCCGGGGATACGAGGCCATCCTGGCCGACGAGAAGGTCCTGCTGGACATCATCCGCGAGGACATCCACGAGCTCAAGGAGAAGTACGCGGACAAGCGGAGGACCCAGATCGTCAGCAAGGCCGAGGTCGTGGACGACGAGGACCTGATCGCGGACGAGGAGGTCATCGTCACGGTCAGTCACGTCGGGTACGTCAAGCGGATGCCCCTGGACACCTATCGCAAGCAGGGACGGGGCGGCAAGGGTGTGATCGGCTCGGACACCAAAGAAGGGGACTTCATCCGGCACCTCTTCGTGGCCTCCACGCACGACTACCTGCTCGTCTTCACGAACCGGGGCAAGTGCTACTGGCTCAAGGTCTACGACGTGCCCAGCATGTCCAGGCAGAGCAAGGGCCGCAGCATCGCCAACCTGCTCAACCTCGGCACCCAGCAGATTGCCTCGATCATCCCCGTCAGCTCGTTCGAGGACGAGACGGGCGCGGAGCGGCAGTTGATCATGGCCACCCAGAACGGCCTGGTCAAGAAGACCCGGCTGGCGGCCTACGGCAATCCGCGATCCACGGGCGTGATCGCGATCAATCTCGATCCGAACGACGACCTGATCGGCGTGGCCCAGACCACGGGCAAGGACCACATCATCCTGGGCACCCGGGAAGGCATGACCATCCGATTCGACGAACAGGAGGCCCGCTCGCTGGGCAGGGCCTCGCGGGGCGTCATCGGGATCAAGCTCCGTCAGGGCGACTCGGTCGTGGGCATGGTCATCGCCGAGGAGAGCGCTGCCCTGTTCACCGTCTGCGAGAACGGCTACGGCAAACGCACGGCCCTGGAG
>JAGOQT010000030.1 GCA_018007255.1 Phycisphaerae bacterium
CCAAGCCGGGCAGGCTGTACATCCACCTGTTCAAGTGGCCCGCCGGTGCATTCGAGCTGCCGCCGATCAAGGAGAAGGTGACCCGGGCGTACCTGCTGGCCGACGTGCAGAAGCAGGCCCTGGCCGTGAAGCAGGACGGCGCAAAGTGGTCCATCTCGCTGCCGGCGGTGGCCCCCGACAAGATGGACTCCGTACTGGTCTTGGAGACCGCACCGCAGTAAGGGCGAGTGGAGTCTATTCGATGCTTGATGCAGACACTGGTGAGGACTCCCTATGAAATGCTGCAGTAGTCCCAGCGTACTGACTGTACTCTCCATCATGGCCCTTGTGGCCGCTTCCTGTGGGGCCGGCGCGGGCGGGACCGTGCCCGAGTCGGGTGTTCCGAACGCGGAGATCCGCACGCCCAAACCACCCGACACGCCGCGGATCAACGGCCCGGCGATCTTCGGTGTGCGGCCGGGAAACCCGTTTCTCTATCAAATCCCTGCCACGGGAGCACGGCCCATGGAGTTCTCCGTCGAACCTCTGCCGGCAGGTCTGGCCGTGGACACCAAGACAGGCCTGATCACAGGTGCCTTGAACGAAACCGGCGAGCACGTGGTCACACTGCGCGCCAAGAACGCCCTGGGGACCCATGATCGGAGGTTCAAGATCGTGGTCGGCGAGACGATCGCCCTGACGCCTCCCATGGGTTGGAACAGTTGGAACGCCTATCACGGGAGCGTCACAGGCGAGAATGTCATCCACGCGGCCCGCGCCATGGCCTCCAGCGGGCTGATCGATCACGGTTGGAAGTACATCAACATCGACGACGCCTGGCAGAAGGAACGAGGCGGGCCGTTCAAGGGCATCCAGCCCAACGAGAAGTTCCCCGACTTTCAGAAGATGTGTGAGGAGATCCACGCCCTGGGCCTGAAGGTGGGCATCTACTCTACGCCGTGGGTCACTTCCTATGCCGGGTATGTAGGTGGCAGCGCCGACAATCCGGATGGCCTCTGGCCGCCGCGGACGACCGATGCCAATAACGCCGACCGGCAGGCCAGGCGTGTCCGCAAGCACGGCGAATACTCGTTCGCCCGCAACGACGCCAGGCAGTGGGCCGCCTGGGGCATCGACTATCTCAAGTATGATTGGAACCCGAGGCAAAGCGCTCCCCGAGAGACCATCGAGGAGTTCACATTCTATGCATCGACCATGGCCGCCGCCCTTCGCAGATCGGGGCGAGACATCGTGTACAGCTACTCTAACAGCATGCCCTTCGAACACATCGCCGTGCAGTCCAAGCTGTTCAACTGCTGGCGCACGACCGGCGACATCGGCGACAGTTGGCAGAGCATGGCCACCAAGGCCTTCTACAACAACATCCCGCGGGGCCAGACCGATCCGCAGGGCCCGCCGAACGACCGCTGGGCCCCTTACGCCGGTCCCGGCCACTGGAACGATCCTGACATGATGGTCCTGGGCGTGGTCAACTTCGGAGGCCAACAGCACCCGACCCGGCTCACGCCCGACGAGCAGTACCTGCACATGACCCAGTGGTGCATGGCCGCCTCGCCGCTGCTGCTGGGCTGCGACCTCGACCAGCTCGACGCGTTCACCTTGAACCTGATCACCAACGATGAGGTACTCGCCGTGAACCAGGATACGCTCGGCAAGCAGGCGACTGTGATCTCCAACGACCACAACGTCCTGTTGGTCTATGCCAAGGACCTTGAAGACGGCTCCAAGGCCGTGGCCCTCTACAACCTCAGCAGAGAACCCGCAACCGTGACCGCCAAGTGGCCTGACTTGGGGTTCTCGGGCAAGCAGAGTGTCCGCGACCTGTGGCGTCAGAGGGACCTTGGCCCATTCGAGGGCCGGTTCGAGGCTAGGGTCGCCCCCCATGGGGCCGAACTGGTGAGGATGCGCGAGGCCCGCTGACGATGTGGAGGACCTGTGGCCGACTGGAGAAGAGGCCTGAGATGAGAGGACGTGCCGGGCTGTTGAGATGGGCCCTGATCGGGGCGGTGACCGCAAGCTGCGCCTTGGCGGGCGATCGGCTTGTGCTCGACTTCAATCTCGACTGGAGGTTCGTTCAGGCCGATCCGAACGGGGCGCAGCAGCCGGACTTCGACGACAGCGGCTGGATCGAGGTCTCGGCTCCCCACACGTTCAACGACGCGGATACCTTCGACGACTGGTCGATCGAGGGCCACAGGGGCGAACAGAACCAGTGGGGCGGACGCACGTGGTATCGCAAGCGGTTTACCCTGCCCCCCTCGACGCGCGGCAAGCGGGTCTGCATCGAGTTCGAGGCGGTTCGCCAAGTGGCGGAGGTCACCCTGAACGGCCGCCTGCTGGGCGTCCACAAGAGCGGTTTCTCGCCCTTTGGCTTCGACCTCACCCCGCACCTGAGGTTCGATGGCCCAAACGTCCTGGCGGTGATGTGCGACAACCGGTTTCAGAAGGACCCGATGGGTCGCGAGCGGACCGAGGCCGCGGAGCGAACCGCGAATCCCACCGGAGCGGCCGATCGCGGGCCGTCGGGAGGAAGTACCCGGGGCGGCAGTCTGGCCGAGATGACCGAGGGTTTCAACCGGATGATCCCCGACACCGTGGCAGAGCTGCAGGCCGACCAGATCCCCTGGAACAACCCGCACTGGCACCCGGCCCACGGCGGCATCTACCGCAATGTGCGGCTTCACGTCGTGGATGCCCTGCACATCTCGCTGCCCCTGTACAGCTTCCTGGAGACGGTCGGCCCCTACGTCTGCGCTACGGATGTCTCGGAGCAATCCGCGACGGTCGCCATCGAGGTGCCGGTCCAGAATGGGCGATCGACGAGCCAGCATGTCGACGTCACGGCCGACCTGCGCGACGACGAGGGACGAGCCGTGATGTCAGTGACTGCCACGGGAGATCTGGCTGCCGGGGCGAGCGAGACGGTCAAGCTGACCGGCAAGGTCCAAGATCCCAGACTGTGGGAGCCGGGCTATCCCTACCTGTACCGGGTCGTGCTGACGCTCAAGGCCGGCGGCGAGACGGCCGACACGTGCGAAGTGCCCTTCGGCATCCGGTCTGTCCGGTGGACCCTTGATCAGGGCTTCTTCATCAACGGCCATCACCTGAAGCTTCGCGGCTGGGGGCAGAAGTCGACCGATGAATGGCCCGGGATCGGCGCTGCCCAGCCCGACTGGATGCACTACTTCACGCTGAACCTGATGCGCCAGGCGGGCGGCAATTTTGTGCGCTGGGGGCACACGGCCGGGGGACCTGCCCAGATCGGGGCCGCAGACCGGCTGGGGATCATTGTGGATCAACCCGGCGTGGACGGCGAGGGGGACACCCGTGCCGCGGCCTGGCAGCTCCGCGCACAGACCTTTCGAGATATCCTCATCTACTTCCGCAACCACCCTTCGATCCTGGTCTGGGAAGGCGGGAACCAGAAGGTCTCACGCGAGCACGCCGCCGAGTTACACGGTATGGTCGAACAGTACGACCCGCAGGGCGGCCGCGTCTACGCGCACCGGCGCCCAGACAAGGTTGTCGCGGAGTTCATGGACGTCCAGATTGGGACCGAAGGCGGCAGCGACATCGGGGCCGGTACCCTGCCTATCTTTGAGGGCGAGTACAACCGCGAGGAGTCGCCCCGCAGGGTCTGGGACGATGCCACGCCGCGTCACGTGGGCGGCGATCCCTGTTCGCCTGCGGCGTTCGGGTACGCGGAGGGCCGGGGCTCCTACAAGCTGACCTCAGAGCAGTTCGCGGCCAACCAGGTCGCACAGTTCGTCGGCAAGCTGCACGCCCCGAGCCACTGCGGCGGTGCAAACTGGATCTTCACCGATTCCACCAGCGGCGGCCGCGTGCCCAGCGAGGTCTGCCGCGCAAGCGGCGAGGTCGACGGCGTCCGCCTGCCCAAGGAGGCCTACTACGTCTGCCGGGTGATGTTCCGCACAGAGCCGCAGGTCCATATCATCGGCCACTGGAACTACCCGGCCGGCACAAGAAAGACTGTTTACGTCGCCTCTAACGGCGACCAGGTCGAGCTGCTGGTGAACGGGAGGTCGGTCGGCCGGAAGGGGCCGGACGAGTCCAGAGGGGTGTCGCTCCGCTATCTCTTCACCTTCCCGGACGTGACCTGGGCCGCAGGCGAGGTCAAGGCCGTGGCCTACAAGGCCGGCCAGGCCGTTGCCGTGCAGGTCAAGGTGACCGTGGGCGAGCCCGTGGCATTGAGGCTGACACCGATCACTGGGCCGGGCGGTCTGCTGGCAGATGGCTCGGACTACGTGCTGATCGACGTCGAGGCGGTTGACGCAGGGGGGCGGCGGTGTCCGACCTTCGAGCGGCGGGTGGACTTCACCATGCAAGGCCCCGGCGTCTGGCGGGGCGGGTACGACAGCGGCCTCCTCAACTCGATCAACAACCCCTGGCTGAACCTGGAGTGCGGCATCAACCGCGTTGCGGTCCGCTCAACGCGAACGGCAGGGCCGATCACCGTAACGGCCCGATGCCAGGGGCTCAAGGAGGGCCGTCTGACGATTCAATCGAATCCTGTCGCAGCCACCGCCGGCCTGCTCGCAGCGGGGAGGAGAATGTCGACGCCCGAGTTGCCCGCCGAGCGAGTCATCGAGTCGGCTGAGCGGTGGTTAGGCTGGGCCACAAGGCAGGAGACGCTCAACGCCCGCTCCATCACGGGCTTCTCCTACTCGGGCCCGACAACGGCTGTTCGCGTGGAACGTGACGCCCGAAATGGCAGGCAGGTGTATGTGGACCGGGATCTCGTCTTCGTGGATCTTCCGGAAGGGCTGATGGGAGCCGACTGGGTCCAGGCCGCTAACGGTGACAGCCTCTATCACGCCGTGGACCTGATGCAGATCGCGGTCAAGGCCGGCACAGTGGTGTTTGTTGCGCACGACGATCGGGCGGCCCGCCCCGCGTGGCTGACGCGACAATTCCGGCCGAGCGACCTAAGCCTCACGATAGACGGCCGGTCGATGAAGCTGTTCCGGCGTCGCGCGGATCGCGACGAAAGCCTGACGCTCGGCGCCAACACCGAGGACCCCGGTACCACGGTCTGCGCCATGTACGTGGTCTTTGTCAACGGAGATGTGTCACGATGAGTCGGTGGATTGCCCTCTCGGCGGCGGTTCTGCTCGTGTTCGGCACCTCGGCTGAGGGGGCCCATAGCGAATGGGTCCATCCGGGGCCGGACGGTAGGCTCGTGTACAAGACCACGGAACGCGGTGATCGGATCATGGATTTCTCCCATGCGGGGTACATGGGCGGGGGCGTGGCTCTGCCCGACGTGCCCGTCAAGGCGACCGTGAGACCTGTAGAGGGAGACAACACGGCCGCCATCCAGGAGGCCATCGACAAGGTCTCTGCGATGCCGCTGGAGGGCCTTCTCCGAGGCGCGGTCCTGCTGGCCCCGGGCGTGTATCCATGCCAAAGAACCATCACGATCTCGGCCAGCGGCGTTGTCCTCCGCGGCAGCGGTGCCCAGGGACAAGCGCGGTCCACGCTCAAACTGGCAGGACAGCCCCATCTGGGCGTGGCTATACGCAGTCCAGGCGGCGGTCGAGGCCAGCGAAGGGGTGGGGCAGTGGCTGAGACGGCGGATACCGCACCGAGCGATGGTTTCAAGGCCTTCGAGACCTTCGTCGCAGATGCCTACGTGCCTTCGGGCGTGATGACCTTCACGGTCGCGGACGCGACCGGCCTGGCGGTCGGGGACACGATCTCCATCCGCAGGCCGGTCACCCGGGGGTGGGTCGAATCTATGCAGATGCATGACCTCGTGCGCGATGGCCGTCCCCAGACGTGGATTGCGATCGGGCGGACGATCGATACGGAGCGGAGGATCGCGGCAACAGCAGGCCACAGGATCAAGCTCGACGTGCCGCTGGCCGATTCCTATGACTCTACGTTCCTGAATCCTCCTGGGACCGCGGTGCTCAAGATCAGGCCTCCGGCCCGTCTGAGGCAGTGCGGCGTGGAGAACCTCCACATCGAGTCCCCTGCGCAGGCCATCTCGCACTCGCAGCCCCACTACACGGCCTTGCGGATCAACGGCGAGGACTGCTGGGCCCGTGACGTCCGGATCGACGAGACCATGAACAGCGTCGCTGTGGGTGGCAGGCGGATCACGCTCCAGAGGGTCTCGGTCAACCGCAAGGCGCTGCACCAGGGATCCAGCCGGCCTGCCGAGTTTGCACCCAACGGCAGCCAGGTCCTCCTGGATCGCTGCTCGGTCCGTGCAGACAACATCTGGTTCGTCGCCACAGGCGGGTCCCTACCCGGACCCATTGTTGTGCTCAACGCCGACTTCCAGGGCCGGAGCCGTGCAGAGTCGCACCAACGATGGGCCACGGCCATGCTCTACGACAACGTCAAGGCCCCCCAAGGCGGGATCGAACTCCGCAATCGTGGCTCTATGGGCTCAGGCCACGGCTGGTCCATGGGATGGGGCGTGGCCTGGAACTGCACGGCCGAGAGCTACATCATCCAGAACCCACCGGGGGCCCCGAATTGGATGATCGGCTGCATCGGCGAGAGCCGGCTCAGCTCCCGCCCTTTCGGCCAGGGTCCGGACCTCCCTGAGGGGATCAAGGATTCGCACGGAACGCCTGTCTCGCCCCAGAGCCTGTACCTGGCCCAACTGGCCGAGCGACTGGGACCACAGGCGGTCAAGAATATCGGGTACTGAACGGGCCGGTTAGGATCGTCATCATGACGGAGCATCGGGTAGACCACAGATGGATCGAGGAGGATGGACTGGAGATTCCGCCGGGGTGTTCCCGGCTGTGGTGGCAGCTTGTTTCAGACTGAAGGAGGACACTCATGTGCAAGAAGACATTGGTCGCAGTATGTGTGCTGTGCCTTGCGACGGGAATGATCCAGGCAGCACAGGTTGACCTCCAGGCCCTTGGCATCAATGCGGGTTTTGACGACTGGCTGACGGTGGGCAATGAGGGGAGCAGGTGGGCCAGCGAGCAGACCGGCAACGACCTCAACGGCGATGGGGTCAATGACCTGTACGATGCCGTGCTCACGGACGACGAGTACTACACGAACCCCAGCAGCTTCGGCAGCGGCTGGCAGTCCAACGGCACGGCCGGGCTCAACGGCAAGTACGGCCTGCAGCACCCCAAGAGGAGCACCCAGAACGACATGTCCGCGCCGTTCAATGGAGACTTCATCGGCTTTGTGAACCTGGACGACGGTGATGGGCTCTCTCAGTCGATCCAGTCCGGGATCGTGGGGGCACTGGTGGAGGGGACCTACACGTTGACCGTTGCCGTGGGCGTGCGTCCGTCGACCAGTTGGAACGACGTTCGCTATGAGATTGCCCTGGTGGCCGACCCTGTGCTGGGGCCCCCTGACAACAATGGCCCGGCCCTGGGCTCGCGGGATGGGACGGTCCTGGGCGTGCCGGCTACCGTGACCCTTGTGCCTTCTACTGCGGTCCTGGGGGCCAGCAACCAGGACCTGGTGTACACGCTGACGGTGGAGGCCAACGATCTGAACCTGGGCAAGCCGTTTGCCATCCGTATCGGCGCGTTCAACGCCCTGCAGCAGAATGGCGTACCGGATGATGGGACCAACAACGGCGCGGTGGCCCCAGGCACCAACTATCGGTTCGTCCAGGGCAACTTCGACAACATCAGACTGGATGTCGTGCAGACGATCGACCTCCAGGCCCTTGGCATCAATGCGGGTTTTGACGACTGGCTGACGGTGGGCAATGAGGGGAGCAAGTGGGCCAGCGAGCAGACCGGCAACGATCTCAACGGCGATGGGGTCAATGACTTGTACGATGCCGTGCTCACGGACGACGAGTACTACACGAATCCGAGCAGCTTTGGCAGCGGCTGGCAGTCCAACGGCGCGGCGGGGCTCACCGGCAAGTACGGCCTGCAGCACCCCAAGAGGAGCACCCAGAACGACATGTCCGCGCCGTTCAATGGAGACTTCATCGGCTTTGTGAACCTGGACGACGGTGATGGGCTCTCTCAGTCGATCCAGTCCGGGATCGTGGGGGCACTGGTGGAGGGGACCTACACGTTGACCGTTGCCGTGGGCGTGCGTCCGTCGACCAGTTGGAACGACGTTCGCTATGAGATTGCCCTGGTGGCCGACCCTGTGCTGGGGCCCCCTGACAACAATGGCCCGGCCCTGGGCTCGCGGGATGGGACGGTCCTGGGCGTGCCGGCTACCGTGACCCTTGTGCCTTCTACTGCGGTCCTGGGGGCCAGCAACCAGGACCTGGTGTACACGCTGACGGTGGAGGCCAACGATCTGAACCTGGGCAAGCCGTTTGCCATCCGGATCGACGTGTTCAACGCCCTGCAGCAGAATGGCGTACCGGATGATGGGACCAACAACGGCGCGGTGGCCCCAGGCACCAACTATCGGTTCGTCCAGGGCAACTTCGACAACGTCCGACTGGCGATCGCATCGAAGACCCTGCCTGTGCCTGAGCCGGTAGAGAAGGATGAGCCCCTTGTCAATGGGAGCTTCGAGGAACCCGCTGGAGGCCAGGTCGGCTTCGACAACGTCCCGGGCTGGGCCACCGACACCCCGGCTGCGAACTCGGGTATCAAGGTGGATCCGAACACAACCGACGGAGCTCAGGCCGCTTATCTGGGCGGCGGAGACCCCGCGGTTCGGCAGTTGTCGTCCCTTGTGGTCGAGGCCGGCAGCACTCTCAGGCTGAGCGTGGATGCAAGGAGTGCAGTCGGGGCCGCAGACCTGAAGATCACCCTATTCATCGAGCTTGCAGGTGTGCGGGCGGCCGTCGTCACGCGGGTCTTGACTCTGACCGAGTCCATGGCGGGGTATGTGCTTCTGGTTGAAGACCCCTCGGCGCTAGTCGGTCTTGCGGTGGGTGTGGAGTTGGCCAACGTGGGCGGTCCAGACACATCACTCGTGCTGGACAATGTCACTCTCAGGTGAGCCCCATGTACTGAACTGTGTAGCAGGCCCTCCTGCCTGTCCTGTAGGACGCCCTGAACGGGACGGGCAGGGGGTGTGCCTGCCCATCGTGGTGGGACCGCCTGAGGGGAACCCCGTATCCGCTCGGGGCCAACGTCGAGCGCTTTCTGACCATACGCAGGCCGCCTTGTCGCTGGGGCTCAGGCCGTCCTTGCCGGGGTCGGCAAACGACCGGACAGGCCGTCGTCCGTCCCGCCGCACCTGCCTCTCACGGCGTGCCTGGCACCAGCCCTGCCGCATGTCGGTGCTCCAGTGCGGCTCAGAAGAGGGCATGCGGATCAGCACGGGGGTTGGGCCTGGATCGCGTACCCTTCCTTCCGGACCGCCACGGCCTCGATCTCGACCAGGGCATCCTTGGGCAGGGCGGCCACCTGCACGCAGCTCCGGGCAGGGAAGGGCTCCCTGAAGAACTCGCCGTAGACCTGGTTGAAGGCCTGGAAGTCCCTCATGTCCTTGAGGAACACCGTGGTCTTGACCACAGTGCCCAGGTCCGCGCCACCTGCTTCGAGCACGGCCTGGAGGTTCAGGATCGCCCGGCGTGCGGCCGTGGCGATGTCTCGATTGCACAGCTCGCCCGTGACAGGATCCATGGGGAGCTGCCCTGACGTGAACAGCATCCGGCCTTCGTGGATCGCCTGGCTGTAGGGTCCGATGGCCGCAGGGGCCTTGTCCGTTCGTATGGGCTTCATCGCGATACCGTCCTTTCCGTGCCGACCACGCACGCCATTCTAATGCCCTGCCCTGGACAAGGGAACGCCCCATGCCCGCAAAGGCACCGGCCTTGGCCCTCCGAAGCCTCGTGAGAAATGCGGGCCGGTCCAAAGGCCAGGACCCCATGCGCGGCTGAACCCTGCCCCTGGACCCTGCCGGCGCGTCCTCCTGGTTGAGAAACCAGGCCGGAATAGGGTTTACAGCCGTGCCTTGAGGGATAGGATCATCCGCATGGAGATCGCTATTCTGGCTGCTGTGGCGGTGATCGTCGGAGTAATCGCAGGCTGGTATCTTGCCCTAAGACGGGCCAAGGCATCAGAAGACCGTGTGGAAGTCGAATTGAGACGGCAGATTTCCGACAGAGATGCTGAGATTGGACCCCTGCGGACTCGCCAAGGGGAGTTGATTGCGGAAAAGACAGCCGCGATCACCGCCAAGGAATTGGCTGAGAAGCAGCTCTCGGATGCTCAGCGGATCGCCAGGGAACAGGCCTCCCAGTTGGATGGGCTGCGAACCCAACTCTCCGGTGAATCAGCCCAACTCTCCAAGGCCAAGGCCGAGCTTGACGCCACCAAGAACCTCCTGACAGAACGACAGGCCGTGTATGACAGGCAACTGAAGGAATCCAGAGACGCCCAAGACAAGGCGATCGCAGACCTGCGCGAGGCATTCAAGGCCCTCAGTGCCGATGCACTGAAGCAGAATGCCCCGGAATTCTTGCGGCTTGCCAGGGAGGCCTTCGGGCGACTGCAGGAATCGGCCCAAGGCGACCTACAGAGGCGGCAAGAGGCGATTGCCGGCCTTCTGAAGCCCTTGGAAGAGCACCTCAGGACCTATCAGCAGCGTCTCCAGCAGAGCGAGACGAATCAGTCTCAGATGATGGGAGAGGTCAAGAAGCAGCTTGAGATGCTCGGTCAACAGAGCCAGTCGCTGGCCAGTGAGACGGAACGATTCCGCATGGTGTTGAAGTCGAACCAGGCCCGTGGTCGCTGGGGAGAGGAGACGCTGCGTCGAGTTGTCGAGGCAGCAGGAATGAGCGCTCACTGCGACTTCATTGAACAGGCTAAGGAAGAGGACAAGAAGCCTGACATGATCGTCAGACTCCCCGGGGACCGCGTGATCATCGTGGACTCCAAGGTCCCGGACCTTGATTTCATCAATGCCCTAGAGACGGCAGATCTGGAAAAGCGGACCAGACTGCTCGAAGCCCACGCAGCTAGACTCAAAGAAACGATGAAGGACTTGGAGAAGCGGGACTACCCGGCACAGTTCAAGAACGCCCTTGACTATGTTGTGCTCTTTCTGCCTGCCGAGTCGCTATTCAGTGCTGCACTGGAAGGAGACCGCGACCTCATCATCTGGGCGGCCAACAACCGCATCATGATCGCTACACCCGCTTCGCTGATCGGATTGCTGCGATCGGTCAGTGTATCCTGGCAGCAGTTTGCCCAGACAGAGAATGCCCGGTCCATCTCTGAGGCGGCTCAGGAGTTGTACGCCCGTGTTGCGAAGTTCACCGAGCACTTCGAGAGGATACGCAGCGGCCTCGGCAAGGCCAACGAGGCGTTCAATGATGCCGTTGGCAGCTATGAGCGTATGGTGCGTCCAAGTGGGGAGAGGTTGCTGAAGCTTGGCCTGGCAACGGGTGGAAAGGACCTGATGGACGTGCAGCCCATCGACTCCTCGCTCAGGCTCCCACCCAGTGCCGAGGGCACAGGCCAGGGAACCGGACAACCGACTCCCTGATATCCCCGTTTCTGCGCTCATGACTGGGGTCCATGACAATGAAGTTGTTCACAGAATAGCGACACATCCGTGTCGTACGGAGGCGTTTCTTGGGCGAGGCTGTTGACAGCCAAGATGAGAAGTTTTGTAATGGTAGGCACTTAGAAGCACGCGCCCGTAGCTCAGTTGGATAGAGCAACGGATTTCTAATCCGTCGGTCGGGGGTTCGAGTCCCTCCGGGCGCGATCTAGATTAAGTGCATTCTTGGGATAGGCTTGGCCCGCGTTCCTCACGAGGCTTCGGACGGCTGAGGCAGAATGGAGGCTGTGGACTCGACTGGGCCCGACCGGAGGGCCGACGCATCCGTGACAGAGGGTTCTGATCGCGGCATGTTGGCCGGATGTCCCGGTTGCCCGGAGGCGTACCCGCTGCGATACGCTGAGGACAAACGGGGCCGAGAACGCAGGAGCCGGACAACACGACCGCTCAGAACCGAAGGGTTGTGAGAAGTGCGGGTTGGACCCTCAGTGTCAGCCACGTGACATTTTTTTTGAGTTAGCCTATTGACATGGCCTGGGCCAGGTCTATAGACTGAATTCTATCGTTCAGGGATTGGGTTCTCAGCACGCAAGGATGCGGGTGATGGTTGTTCTCCAAGGTGAGAGGTCAGCGGACGTAGCTAGTAGCATCCTGCCAAGGAGAAGATCTTGGGCCTGTTGGGCTGGCTCAGTGGGCGGCAGTCAACGGCCGGTTGCAGACCAACCGACAGCGGAATCCCGACCTTTGAGCGACTCGAGCCCAGGATCCTGCTGAGTGCAGATACAGGCTACTCCTCCCTTGTTGTCGAGTCCTACCAGAGGCCCTTGGATGAGCAGGTCATTGAGGTCGGCCTGACGCCAGGCACCACGCCGATCCAACAGGCCTCGCAAGACAGCAGTTGCGATCAAGTCACGGATGTCACACCCCCAGTCGTAGTAGAGCCCGAAGGGAATCCAAGCAGCCCAACTGAGAACGAGTTGGCGGACACCGGGGTGGGCCCCTGTACCCTGACGGCGCCTGGTGCCGCATCCGAGGTCAGTCTGAATCCGGCTCCAGCCGGCATGGTGGAGGATGATCCGGCAGTGGTACTGCCGGACTCCCAGGGCGAGGTGAACCTTGGCCTGGAGGCCGGCGAGGCCATCCAGATCCGTGGGCCGCCGCAGGGCGAAAGTGGCGTTTTCAATACTGACAACGCTGTTCTGGGCACCGAGGCGGGGAAGGTTCTTGTTGTTCACGCCTATGAGTACGGGCATGCTCTGACGCTGCGGATCGATGCGAGTGATCCGTCCAGCATTCAAGTCACGGACGTACGAGGCGAGGTGCGGGCATCTGCACTTCTGGGGGATGTGACAGGGGTCTGGGTCGTCGGGTCGGCGGACATTGACGATACCCTGACCATCGACCTGAGTACCCCACCGCCTTG
Organism: Phycisphaerae bacterium; assembly: GCA_018007255.1. Lineage (GTDB taxonomy): Bacteria > Planctomycetota > Phycisphaerae > Sedimentisphaerales > Anaerobacaceae > DTPU01. The sequence goes on from JAGOQT010000030.1 coordinate 12,872, forward strand.
CGACCTGGCGATCCGATTTGACGGCGGCGCAGGCGGGTACGACATACTTGCAGTAAGGGGTATGGCTGTCGGGACCTATACTCCCGGCCAGGTCTTCGGCGACGGCGAGATCCAGGCCGGCGCCACCTCGATCTCCTTCACCGGCCTTGAGCCCGTGTTCATCGACGGGGGCACCGTGGACGGCACAAGCCCGGCGGGTCTGAATACGACGGCCCTCCCGGCGACCCTCACCTTCGTCACGCCCGGCAGTGCGGACGTGATCGTGATTGACAGCCCCGCCGAGGGGCAGAACCGCATCTCCGGGACCAGCGACGGGGTGGCCTTCGAGGAGATCGCCTTCACGAATATCCAGGCGCTCGTGATCGACACCGGCGCAAACGACGTGGCGGGGGCCGATGCGGACGAGATCGCCATCGTCGCCGACCTGGTCGCCACGGGCCTTACGAGCGTGACGATCACCTCGGGCACGGGCGACGATGTCCTTCGGGTCCAGGTCGAGACCCTCTCTGTGCCGGTGAGCTTCAACGGCGAGGAGGGGGAGGACCAGATCGAAGGTCCGGCGACTGAGGATCCGGAGGGGGCCATCACCTGGAACCTGACCGGTCCGGGCACCGGGAACCTGGGCGGGACCGCCGGCCTGGTCTACACGAACGTCGAGAGCCTGGTCGGGGGGGGCGGCAATGATACGTTCGTCTTCGCCGCCGATGGCTCGTTTGACGGGAAGATCGACGGCGGCCTCGGCGAGGCGAACAGACTGGACTTCTCGACCTTCACCGTTCCGGTGGTGGTGAACCTGGGGATGGGGATCGCGACGAGGATCGACGACGGGGGAAACACGCTGTGGATGGTCTCTGTCTCGAGCATTCAGGACGCGCAGGGCGGCTCCGGGGGCGACATCCTGATCGGCGACGCCAATGCCAACAAACTGACCGGGGGGGGCGGCAGCGATACCCTGGTAGGTGAGGCCGGCAACGACACCCTGATCGGCGGGGCTGGCGACGACACCTACCTCCTTACCCCCGGCGATACCGACACGATCACCGAGGCCGCCGGCGAGGGCAACGACACCCTCAGTTACTCCGCGTACACGACCGAGTACCCCGTGACCGTAGACCTGGCCGCGGGCACCGCGACCGGGACCGCCGGCGTTGCCAACATCGAGAACGTCATCGGCGGGTCCGGCGACGACTGGCTGACTGGCGACGCCTATGCCAACCAACTCACCGGCGGGTCGGGCAGTGATATCCTGGCAGGCGGGGCCGGCAGTGATACCCTGATCGGCGGGCCGGGCGACGATACCTACGTCCTGGCCCCTGGGGGCGACACGGATACCATCACCGAGGTTGCGGGCGAAGGCAGCGACACCCTCGACTACTCCGCCTATGTAACCGGCGTTGCTGTCACTCTCGGTGGCTTGGGACCGGGTGTGTCCGGCATCGTCTCCAATATCGAGAACGTCATCGGTGGCTCCGGCGATGACTTGCTGACCGGTGATGCCAACGCCAACCGGCTGGATGGCGGGCCGGGGAACGATACCCTGATCGGCGGGGCAGGCGATGATACCTACGTTCTCAATCCCGATGGTACCGATACGATCACGGAGACCGGCGGCGGCAATGATACCCTGGACTGCTCGGCCTTCACGGATCCGGTGACGGTCGATCTGGCTGCGGGGACTGGCCCGGGGGCCAGCAGCACCGCGAACATCGAGAACGTGATCGGCGGTTCAGGGGCGGACAGCCTGACCGGTGACGGCAACGCGAACAGGCTGGACGGCGGACCGGGGAACGACATCCTGACCGGCGGGGCCGGCGATGATACCTACGTCTTGGATCCGGCTGGCAACGACACGATTGTCGAGACCGGCGGGGGCAGCGACACCCTCGACTACTCTGCCTTTACGGACCCGGTGACGGTCAATCTGGCTACAGGAGTCGCGCCGGGGGCTAGCAGCACCGCGAATATCGAGAATGTCACCGGCGGTGCCGGCAACGACTCGTTGATGGGCGACGCGAATGCGAACTGCCTGACGGGCGGGCCGGGCGATGACACCCTGGCTGGCGGCCTCGGCGATGACAGCTACGTGATCACGCCGGAGGGCGGGGCGGACACGATCACGGAGGTCTCCGGCGAGGGCAATGACACGGTCTACGGGCCGGACGTGGACACCGACTGGATCATCACGACCGGATACGATTCAGACGGTGACGGGACTGTTGATGTTACGCTCGGGCCCAATGGCGGCTACATCACGGGCATGACGACCTTCGTGGGGATCGAGAATCTGGTCGGCGGCAGCGCTGATGACAACTTCAAGTTCGAGGCGGACGGCTCGATCTCCGGGGGCATCCAGGGCGGCGGCCAGGTCGAGGGCGACGCCATCATCGCGGCGGCCGAGGTCAACGCATGGAACGTCACCGGCGCCAACGCGGGCGAGCTGAACGGCAACAGCTTCAGCGGGATCGAGAACCTGATCGGAGGCAGCACGAACGACACCTTCTCATTCTCTGCGGGGGGCTCGATCTCTGGCGTCATCAGCGGCGGGCCCGACTGTGCCGAGGACTATGTAGAAGGCGAAGAGCAGGGTATTACGCTGGGGGTGGACACGATCGACTGCTCGGCCCTTGCTGGACCGTTGACTGTGGATCTGGAGGAGGGCACGGTTGAGGAAGGCGCGACGCCGCTGGCGGGCAGCTATGACGCGATCGATGTCTTCATCGGTTCGGCCGCGACCGGCCTGGCCGGCGACACGGTGATCGGCTACGATCTGCCGGACCTGCTCTGGACCATCACCGGCCCGGACGAGTTCACGGTCGCCGCGACTTCCTTCCAAGGCTTTGAGAACCTCACGGGCCAGGCCAACAACAGCGATGGTTTCCTCGTCGAGGCGGACGGCAGCATTTCCGGCCTCGTCGATGGTGGGACCGGCGGGACCGACGGCTTGTTCATTACCACCGTTCTCGGCATCGGAATGATCGTCGATATCGCTGCCACCGACAGCTCCGGCACCACCGACCCGGACGACTACGGCAAGGCGGTGACCTATGAGAACCTCGATCCGCAACAGTTCGCCTTCTACACCGACCTGCAGAACGTCATCATCGCCGGATCGATCTTTGACGACACGATCTACGTCTATGCCGAGGACCTTGACGGTGACACTGAAGGCGTTGAGGAGGCGCTGACGATCGAGCGTGGCAGCTCGACCTACACGATCGACGGCGCGCAAGTCGCCCAACTGACCTCGCTGCGTATCGAGGGCCGCGCCGGTACCGACACGATCTACGTCGAATCGCTGCCCGCCGGCTACGGCGGCGTAGACGGCGCAGACCTGCTGATCTATGGCAGTCGCCTGCCCGCGCTCGACGTAGCACAGGTGCCTGAGGATGACCCATTCATCGACCGCGTCGATTTTACCGGCAGCATCAATCTCAACGGCGGCTTCCTCGACGTCTGGGCAGACCGCATCACGGTCGCCGACGGCACGGAAGAGGATCCCATCGTCATCGAGACGGTGGACAATGACATCTGCTTCCGCGCCCGCCTGCTGGGAATCGCGGAGTTGGAGAACCTGGTGCCGCTGGGCTTCGGCACGGACCGCTGGGTCGACATCACGATTGGAAAGTACGCCCAGCTCAAGGGCTATGGGCTCTGGCTCTTCTCCCAGGCGGAGGACAAGAGCCTCGCGGATACCATCGGCGCGACCAAGGAGATCGAGAACTTTGTCATCGAGCCCCTGATGGGTAAGATCGCAGACCTGATCGCGCTGCCGGTCAAGGTGCTGGTCAAGAACTGCACCGCCACCGTCACGTTTCGGGAGGGCTGCCAACTCATTGCCACCGGGCCGATCGGCATCTACGCCACGGCGGCAGCCGATGCCTCGGGTGTCGCGAAGGGCAGCCTGTTCAGCATCGGCTACGCCCAGGCCAACGCGTCTGCGGATATCACGGTCGAGACCGGGGTCCTGATCCAGGCGGAAGAGGCGGTGGTGATCACCTCGACCGGCGAGGCCAAGGCGGGCATGAAGGTCGATACCAAGCACAAGATCGACAACCTGCCCAACCCCAGCGGCGCGCCGGTCGCGATCGCCCTCGGCGTCTCCTATGCCAATGCGTATTCACACGTGACCGTGGCCCAGGGGGCTACCGTTGAAGCGGGCCGGACCGCCAACGTCACCGCCAAGGGCAAGATCGAGTCCGAGGCGGAGGCCGAGAGCGGCCTGTTCTCCGACGGCAAGGCGGGACTGGCCTTTGCGCTGGAGTTCTCTGAGGCCGACATCGACACGACCGTGGACGGCACCATCATCGCCAAGTGCGACCCGGTGGGCGGATACACGGTGAAGATCGAGATCGACCCCACGGTGAGCGCCGCCGATTTCAACAGCCTTCAGACCGGCGTGAACCTGCTCAACGGTGATACGGTGCAGCTCGTATTCGACGAGGACGGTTTCGCCGCCGGCACGGTGATGAAGTACCTCGGCACCGATGCGACCGCGGCCGATCTGACCAACCAGAACTACGCAGATCCGGCCATCTGGATCCAGACGACGCCGAACATTGGTTACGTCGATTACGCCAATAACAGGATCTACGTCGGTCCGAACGCCCTTGTGACCGAGGATACCGTCACCTATACGAGGCGCCGCGGCATCAACATCGGTAACCTGGTCGACGGGCGTGAATACTACGTCGTCACCGATGGCGACGGCTGGATCCAACTTGCGGAGAGCGAGATCAATGCCCTGCGGGTCGCGGCCGGCGAGGGCTGGTGGGCCGTCGACCTGTTCGGAGGCATGGGAACGGCGAACAACCAGAAGAGCTTCACCGCGGCCCACGTCAACTCGGCCGACGACACGATCACCCTCGATCGCGACGACCCGGTCTTCAACACCTTCGAGCTGGGCCAGGCGGTCATCTTCCAGGCGGGCGAAGGGTGCTCGATCGAGGGTCTGACCCCGGGCAACACCTACTACGTCGTCGCCAGCACAACCGAGCAGAACATCCAGGGCGACACGCGATTGGTCAGCAAGCAGATCATCCGGCTGGCCGAGCTGGAGAATGAGGCTCGGGCGGGCGTCTTCATCGACCTCGGAACTGCGACGGGCACGGACTTCACGCTCGTCGCCAAGCACGTCCTCGACTCCGGCTTCGCGACCGGCGTCGGCGTCGTCGCCAATCTCGAGGCGGAGACCAAGGTTTCGGCCAAGGCCGGCCTCAAGAGCGAGGACACGGACGAACCGTGCAAGTGGGAGAAGTTCACCGAGGCCCTCGAGACCAATCTGCTCGACAAGATCTTCCAGGGGCTCACCAAGAGCTACAATGACAATGCCGCTAAGCCCGAGGCCGGCGCCAGCGGATCCCTCGCAGTTTCGGGTGCGCTGGCGTTCAGCTACGCCGACCATGACGTCACGACGAACGTGGGCGACCACGCGGTGCTCAAGTCGAACGAGGACCTGGAAGTCAAGGCGACCATTGCCCACAAGTACAACCTCGGGGCCGAGAGCAGCACGGAGCCGCAGTCAGGCAAGGACGGCAAGAGCGCCCAGTCCAGTGCCCCCAACAACGTCAGCGTGGCGATCGCGGTGGGGATCTTCGACAACAACGCGGTGACCACCGTGAACGTCCCAGACGACGATGGCGATGACCCGGGCGCCCAGCTTGATGCCCTGCGGAACCTGCGTATTACCTCTGACATCACCTACCCGCTGCTGCAGCGACTGGACACGTACATCCCATTGTCCTGGATCGAGCTGGTCGATTCGATCCGGACCGAAGGCCTCAAGGCGATCACGAAGTACATCAACGGCACGCTGGGGTTCCAGGAAGCCTTCTTCAACACCTGGACGGTGGCGAGCGCCTCGGCCGACAAGATCGGGATCGCCGGCTCGGTCTCCGTGCTCGTGTTCACGAACAACTGCGAGGCGCTCGTCAAGAACGGCGCCCAGCTGAACCAGGATGTGACCTGGCGGGATGACACGTTGAACCCGCATCCGAACCAGGACAATGAGTCGGGTGTGCCGGACGCCGACGGCGCCGAATTCGAACAGGTGGTTTCGGTCGAATCGCTCATCGCACAGCAGACGATCACGATGACCGGCAATTTCTCGCTGCCCGAACTGCCGGCGCCTGTGCCGGGCGACTTGAACAAGACGAAGAAGAACTTCAGCAAGTTCCTCAGCACGCTCAACCCGAAGGGGGACGAGAGCGTGGCCGGCACGAGCGGCGAGCGGGGCGGCGCCGGCGGCTCATTCTTCATCAGCGTCGCCGACGACACCAGCCATGCAATCGTCGAGGACGGGACCTGGGTCCACAGCGGTGCAGACGGTGGGTTCAACATCAAGGCCCGCGAGATGCTGCTCAACGTCAACCTGGCGCAGTCCTACGCGAAGGGCGGGACCTTCGTGATCGGCGGCACCATACTCTACGTCGAACAGATCAGCGACACCCTGGCGCAGCTCGGCAGCAAGGCCCACGTCACCGGGCGGGATGTGCGTCTGCTCGCGCTGGACCAGAGCACGGTCGCGACCTGGGCCGGCGGCATCGCCAGGGGCGAGGCCATCGGGATCGGCATCGCGGTGGCCATCAACAACTTCAACCGCACGACACGGGCGCTGATCGGCGATGAGGACGCCGCAGCCGGCACGCCCATCCTCAACACGAATTACATCAACGTCACCGGCGCGGTGCAGACCCAGGCGTGTCTGGCCGGTGATCTCTGGGCCTTCACCGTGGCCGGCTCCGTGGTGAAAGACGAGAAACCACAGAATCCGACGAAGACCAAAGACCCGCAGGATCCGATGGACGGTGTGCCTTTGCCTGCCCCCATTGGCGGAGGCTCTGACAACAAAGAGGGATCCAAGACCGGCGTTGGCGTCGCGGCGGCGGTCTCGATCAACCTGATCACGGGCGAGACGACCTCCCGCATCGCGGACGCCGGACATCTGCAGGCAGGCTTCGTGTCGGTGCAGGCCGAGAACGATGCCGGTCTGATCGCGGCCACGGGCGGCCTGGCCGTGGTGCTGAAGGACAGCGGCAAGACCGCCGTGGCCCTGGCCGGGGCCTTCAGCTACAACGAAATCACGGCCGACACAGTGGCCGAGGTGCAGGACACCGATCTGGTCCTCACCGGCAATGCGGCCGGCGACTTCGTACTCGACGTGAATGCCCTGACCAAGAGCAAGATCTTCACGCTGGCTGCCGGCGGGGCCGGCAGCAAGGCCTCCGGAGGCAGCGGGACGCAGTCTGGCGGCTCGACCGCGGTCTCGGTCGCCGGCTCGGTGTCGATTAACGTGATCGACGGCGACACC
>JAGOQT010000336.1 GCA_018007255.1 Phycisphaerae bacterium
GGGGTGCTGTTCTTTGAGAGTGCCGGGATTCGTGACGACGCAGTGGTCGGGGGCAATCCGTATGCGGACGGTGCGGCGTATGTGAGCGGCGCAGCGGGCGTGGCGGACGATCTGATGACCGCGGCCCCGGGCGACCACGTGTTCGTGGTCGAGCTGGCTGAAGCGGCGCCTGCCCCGACCGCAGTGATGGTGGTCAATGCGATCGACCTGTCTCTGGGCTTCGATCAAGCGATGCACGATCGTCTCGCGGGGATGGGATACGACGTGACGGCGGTATTGGGGAACGACGTCAAGAACGGGGTCTTCACCAAGGCCGACGCCAACAACTTCGACCTGGTGCTCGTCTCCGAGTCGATCAGTTCCAGCGCGTCCGACAAGCTCATCGGCACGACGGCGCCGGTGATGCACAACGAGAGCTACGGTTGGGACAATTGGTTCTTCACCACCGCGACGAAGATGGGGTGGACGGTGGGCAGCGACGTAAACATGGTCACGGACGCCCACCCGATCGCCGCAATGGCCGGAATTCACCCCGGGTCGATGGCCTTCTTCAGTGCCCAGGCCCAGTGGACGACCGAATTGGCCGGTGCGATTGCCCCGGGTGCCAAGCTCCTCGCCAAGACCACGGTCGACGGCAACGATCTGGCGATCCTCTTCGTGATCGAGAAGGGCGCGGAACTGGTCGGTGGGAAGACAGCGCCCGCCCGGGCCGCCGGCTTCTCCATACCGGCCGACAAGCACTACGACCCCAACGCCATGACGGACAAGGCCTGGGCGCTCTTTGACGCGACCATCCAGTGGCTGAATCCCCCCGCCCGCGTGATGGAGGTGGCGGCGGATCTGCTGGTGGATGTCAGTGCGGCGGATCCCAGCGCCGGCACGGCCGTCTGGGACAACAAGGGGACCTTGGGCGACTTCACCTTCGTGACAGCCGAGACCATGCCCGCCGGCTCGAAGCCCACGGGTGTCGGCGCGCTGGGGGTGGACCTGACCGTGGAGCAGTTCGAGGGCGTTCCTGTCGTCAAGGTCAACAGTGCCAGCGCGACCCTGGCTGCCTATGTCGGGCCGCAGTCGGTGCCGGGTATTGAGGGCGAGGGCGACCGCACCGTCGAGGCCTGGGTGGCCGACGACGTGCTGCCCCAGGCCCAGACCGTCATCGCTTGGGGCCGCCGCGGCGGCAATCCGAATGGATCGAATGTCGCCTTTGGCTACGGCACTCGCCCCAACTTCGGCGCGGTCGGCCAGTGGGGAGACCCCTTCGATTGCGGGTGGGGCACCAATTTGCAGGACCCCAAGACCGTCATGGCCAATGAACTGCCTGCCGTGGGGGTGCTTCACCACCTGGTCTATACGTACGAGAACAACACGGTCAAGCTGTACCGGGACGGCCAGTTGGTGGTGACGCGGATTACGGGGGAGTACCCCATGGGCACGGGTACGCCTGCCCCCCTGAGCACCCATGCGGGCCACACCATCAACCTGTTCGTGGAGAACAACGATGCCACGGGTGCGTTGAGCAACGCCAATCTGCCCAGCGGCTTGCTCGTGAACTCGATCCGTATTCACGACGGCGTCCTGACCGACGCCCAGGTGCTGAACAACTACCTGGTCGGCCCGGCCCAGTAGGCGCCTCCCGATCCTGAGGCGCGACAGCATGCTGTTCGAGGTGCCGCGGGGTCGGACGCATGTGGAAGGAAACAGACGGGGAAGTGTCTATGCGACGCTTCCCCGTCTCTCTTGTATCCAAGACGAGCTTCTTGCTTTAGACTAGGCGGCTACAAGACCTGGCGCAGAATGGGGTTCCTCGGATGACGAAGAGACTGGGCTTTACCCTGATCGAGTTGTTGGTGGTCATTGCCATTATCGCAGTCCTCATGGCGATCTTGATGCCTTCGCTGCAGCGAGTGCGGGAACAGGCCCGGCAGAAGAGTTGCGCGGCGCGGGTCCGTCAGCAGGTCTTGGGTCTGACCATGTACGCCCAGGACAACAACGCCAAACTGCCGGTCCTGCAATCCGAGACGGGGTGGTTGCAGAATCTCTCGGTTGCAGCGGTGAATCACATGCTGGGCAGCGGCATGACCCGGGACATGTTCTTCTGCCCATCCAACGAAACCCACAAGAAGCACGCCATGGTCTGCTGGCTGCACCATCTGACCGAGGATCCTCTGGAGTTCGGAAAGTACTGGAACGGCCGCCGTTTTATCAACTGCAGCGGAACCGACCGTGTCGTCGCCGGGTACTTCTTCATCCTCGACCTGCAGGGACGCAACAGAGACCCGATCGCCCGATACCCCAGTGATAGCGGGGACAGGATGTGGCTTTCCACCGTCCAAACACGGAATCCTTCCGATCGGGAACTGGTTGCGGACATCACCATGGGCGTTGCGAAGGCGGGCACCAAGCACGGCTACCAGTTCGGGCATATTGCCGTGGGCGGTCTGATTCGGTCGGGCGTCTACGATACCACCAGCCACCTCAAGAGCGACGAGGAACCCGTTGGCTCCAATGTGGGTTTCCTGGACGGTCATGTCGTTTGGCGGCCGTGGAGCCCGCCCAAGATGCCGCCCCTGAATGTGAGCGGAAGACTCATCCCCCGCAGGTCCGGCCAGGGTCCCGATTGCTTCTGGTAGGGAAGGCAGCGGGGGACCCCTGCGGCGGGTCGGCGTGGCCGCCGAGTGATGCGGGCTAGGGGGACGCGATGGCCTGCGCCGGGTACCCGTTGACCATGGAGTCAAAATCCACCCGGTCCCCGTGCTCCGGGGTCCTGCCGAAGGAGAAGGCCTGGGGTCTGTTCAGGGCCGTGATCGTCCACTCGATGAGGGTCCTGTCCCGCCAAGCACGTGTCTCTGCGTGGCCGTCTGCAAAGGCGAGCGTGGTCTTCTTGTGGTGCCACATGGCGATCGCGTCGACCCATCTTTCCCGCTCGAGCTGCCAGGACCCCATGTTGCCTCCCTCTCGGACATCCAGCTCCTCCACGAAGACGTACTTGGTCACGGGATTCCGGATCTGGGAGTACAGAGTGGTGATCTTGCAGTTGCCCCACGTCTCTCCATTCGCGCCGCCGGGAATGGAGAACGTGCGAAAGGCCACATATCTTCCGGCCGCGGAGGGCTTCCTGGGGTCGGCGGGGCAGCGATACACGTCCGGCTCCTTGCCCACGTACTTGAAGAGCCGGCCTCGCCGGATCCCTGCCTGCTGATCCTCCCAGGTCGTCTGGAGCTTGTCGTCGACCCAGGCCGCCTCTCCTTTGGTGCCGCCGAACACGATCCGCCCGCTATGCTCATCCTTGTACATCAGCCAACCCAGCGTCAAGGCCCTCACGTTGCTGATACAGTGGATCCGCCGGGCCTGGTCTCTAGCCTGGCGCAGGGACGGCATGAGGATGGCCATCAGGACAGCCAGGATCGAGATGACCACAAGCAGCTCAACCAACGTGAAGCCACGCCTCGTGTCCATGAACTTCTCTCCGCGTGCCTGCGAGCCTATACCGGGGCAAGGCCCCATCGCAGCGTAATGCCCCTATCGTCATACCAGAACACGCTGCAGCCGACAAGACTTGGGTCTGTTCTTGGCCCCCTTCAGGCCGCGGGCGGAGTCGGCCGCGCGTGCCTTGAGCATGGCCACGGCAGTCACCATGCTGAACGCCAGACGGTAAGTGGCAACCATAGAATGTCTTACGTGCGTTGTCTCCCCGGCCGCGAGGGTCGGAGCGGGCTGGGCAGTGACAGGGGGCGGCCGGCACGCCTGCCTTTGCACTGCCCTGGCAGGACCCCCGCCCGCGCACGCAACACAGTCTGGGCAGGCGGTGGTTGCGTTTTTTGCCTTGTTCGCAAGGCCTTGTTGGGCTAGAATCAATACGGTGAATTCCATAGTGGAGCACAGTGCCACCCTGTAGAGCGATTCTCGCAGGCCTTCGGAGGACGTGTCGGACGCAAAACACGCGGCTTCGCAGCGGCCCTGTAGCCTTTTCTTGGGATTCGCCTCTGTTTGGATGGCGGCGTCCAGAAGAGCCAAGTAGAAACCCCATGTGTGAAAGGACGGAGTGAAATGAGCTGGAATCCCATCTTACGCAAGGCCTTGACGACCTCCATCGCCATCGCAGTCTGTCTGTGCGGCAGCGTGATGGCGCAGACGACGTTGTACGTCGACGGTTCGGTTGCCGCCACCGGGGACGGCTCCATGGCTGCCCCGTTC
>JAGOQT010000337.1 GCA_018007255.1 Phycisphaerae bacterium
ATTCCAGTTGGGGCCGCGTGCAGGTCCGGCCCCTGCGCAAGGACCACCTTGCAGCCCAGGTGGGGCCTCCGGTGCGGGTCATGGAGGAGATCCGGCCTGCAAGGGTCGTGCAGACCCCTTCAGGCCAGACTGTGGTGGACATGGGCCAGAACATGGTGGGTTGGGTCCGGATCAGGGCGAAGGGACCGGCAGGCACCCGCATCCGACTCCGTCACGCGGAGGCCCTGGACAGTCAGGGCGAGCTCTACACAGCCAACCTCCGCTCCGCCCAGCAGGTGGACGAGTACGTGTTGGCGGGCACGGGCGAGGAGCTCCTGGAACCCCACTTCACCTTCCACGGCTTCAGGTACGTGGGCGTGGAGGGCTGGCCGGGCAGCCTCGCCCTGGAACAGTGGACCGGAGTGGTCATCTACTCGGGGTTTGCCCGCACGGGGCAGTTCACCTGCTCTGATCCGCTGATCAACAGGCTGCAGGAGAACATCTGGTGGGGCCAGCGGGGCAACTTCGTGGACATCCCTTCGGACTGCCCGCAGCGGGACGAGCGGTTGGGCTGGACCGGGGATGCCCAGGTCTTTGCCCGGACCGCGTGTTTCAATGCCCAGGTCGCCGGGTTCTACACCAAGTGGCTGGCCGATCTCAAGGCGGAACAGCACCCGGACGGGGCGGTGCCTCACGTGGTGCCGGATACGTACACACAGAGCGGGTCCTTGGGCAGGGCAGGGGCGGCAGGGTGGGCCGATGCAGCGGTGATCGTGCCCTGGACCCTGTACCTCTGCTACGGGGACGTGCGAATCCTGGAGGAGCAGTACGAAAGCATGAAGGCCTGGGTGGACTACCTGGCCGCGAGGGCCGGCCCGGACTGCCTGGACCGCTCCACGGGCGGGTTCGGAGACTGGCTGGCCTTCCACTCCCAGGGTGCGGACTATCCGGGGGCGACCACGGACCAGGATCTGGTCAGCCAGGCCTACTTCGCCCGGTCCACGGATCTCCTGCATCGCACGGCGAAGGTCTTGGGCAAGGCCAAGGACTCGGCCCGATACGCAGACCTCCTGGCCAGGATCAAGCGTGCGTTTCACGACGAATTCGTCACCCCGGGCGCAAGGCTGACCTCCAGCACCCAGACGGCCTACGCCTTGGCCCTGGCCTTCGACCTGCTGCCTCAGGACGAGAGACCCGCTGCGGCCCTGCGCCTGGCGGAGGATGTCCGTCGCCGCGGCCACATCACCGCCGGCTTCCTGGGTACACCCTGGGTCTGTCACGCCCTGAGCTCGTACGGATACACGGCGGAGGCCTATGGTCTGTTGGAGCGCAAGGAGTATCCGTCATGGCTCTACCCGATCACCCGGGGCGCCACCACGATCTGGGAGCGATGGGACGGCATCCGGCCGGACGGCAGCTTTCAGGACCCCACCATGAACTCCTTCAACCACTACGCCTACGGCGCTATTGGAGACTGGCTCTACCGGGTTGTGGCCGGGATCGAGATCGACGAGGACCGGCCGGGCTACAGGCACATCCTCCTCCAACCCCACCTTGGGGGCAGTCTCACCCATGCCCAGGCCCGCCTGGACTCCCTGTACGGCAGGATCGTCTCTAGCTGGACCCGGCAGGATCGCGACAGGACCGTGGAGGTGCAGGTCCCGGCGAATACGACTGCCACGGTCCGGCTGCCGCACGCGTGGATCGGGCAGGTGACCGAGTCGGGCCGCCCCCTGGACCAGGCCGACGGCGTGTCCTCCGCCTCCCAGGTCCGGGATGGTGTGGCTGTGGAGATCGGGTCCGGGCAGTACGCCTTCCAGTACCGAGAGGCGGGTGACGTGGACGTCCATGCCCAGCCAGGCTATGTCAGGGGCTCGTTCATCTATCCCCTCGAGAACCGGCCCACTCCCCAGTGTCACGCCTCTACCATCGTGGAGACCCGGTCAGGTTTGGTGGCCGCCTGGTTTGCAGGCACCCATGAGCGGCATCCGGATGTGGGTATACGGGTCTCTCGCTCTGATGGGCGAATGTGGTCCGCCTCCGTGGAGGTCGCCAACGGCCTGCAGCCCTCGGGAGAACGCCATCCCTGCTGGAACCCCGTGCTGTTCCAGCCCAGGTCCGGACCCCTGATGCTCTTCTACAAGGTGGGCCCCAGCCCGGGCACATGGTGGGGCATGGTCACGACCTCCGAGGACGACGGCCGGACCTGGAGCCCGCCCAGGAGACTGGGCGACGGCCCGCTCGGCCCGCTCTGCGGCCCGGTCAAGAACAAGCCGGTTCAGCTCCCGGACGGTGCGATCCTGTGCCCCTCCAGCACGGAATCCGACGGGTGGCGGGTCCACTTCGAGGTCACGCGGGACCTGGGCAGGACGTGGCAGGTCGTGGGGCCTGTCCACGACGGCGTAGAGTTCGCCGCGATCCAGCCCACCCTCCTGGTCCATCCGGGCGGCAGACTCCAGGCCCTTTGCCGCAGCCGCCAGGACGTCGTGACGCAGGTCTGGTCCGAGGACAACGGCCGGACCTGGGGCCCCATGACGGCCACGTCCCTACCCAATCCCAGCTCGGGCATCGACGGCGTGACCCTGGCGGACGGCCGGCACCTGTTGGTCTACAACCACACCGTGCGCAACCAGCCCTTCCCGGCTGCCCGGCAGATGCTCAACGTGGCCTTGTCTGTGGACGGCAGGCAGTGGAAGCCCATTCTGATCCTGGAGTGCGCGGAGGGCCAGTACTCCTACCCGGCCGTGATCCAGACCTCGGACGGCCTAGTGCACGCCACCTACACCTACAACCGGGAGACGGTTAAGCACGTAGTATTGGACCCGTCGAAAATCGAGGCAGTTTCGGCGACAGAGTAGCTCAAATCCGCGGGTCCCACGTCAGACGCTCCATCGCGTCGAAAGCGTCCGGTAATGACTCTGCGGTGCTGCGCACACTTGAGGGGAAAATCCTCGCGTGATGCCAGATTCTGCTTGACGTGGTCTCATAACCATCCCATAATTGCGCTCGCAATGGCTCACGTTGGGGAGTACTTGCCCCATCAGGGTAGGCTGAATGGTCAAGGACGATCAGGTTATGAGTCAAACCCGTGATCCCCCCTCCTCGTCCCATGTCTGTGCTTCTCTGTTGGCCTAGGTTCCATCATCCTGCGCGGGCGTACAGGATGTCGGGTGCTGGGCGTCGGGGTTAAGTCTGCCAGGCTGGCAATAGGGGCAAGGAGGACCTGTCATGAGGGTCGAGAGAGCTTCGGGTGCATTCACTGGTCTGTGTCGTCTTCGCTTCGGTATTCCACAAGTCCTTTTTATATCGATGGTTGGGGCGTTGTCAGCGTATGCCCAGTCCGGTGGAGGGGTGGATGCCTGGCTGCTGGAGGGTGCCTCCAATGGCGGGAAGACTGCGGGCGAACTCCAGGGCGTGTATGCCGATCCCGGCACCACGTGGTCCGAGTTAGACGTGGACCCCAGCACGGGCACATACTCTGACGGGACGCTCACAGTCACCGTCACCCTCAATGCGAACGCCACGGGATTCGACTGGACCTCCAATGTCGGCGTGGATGCAGTTGTGGTCAAGAACGGTGAGTCCGGGGCCAACTTCTACGTATATGATGGATTGAGCTCCCCAAGTGCCGGTACGATAGGCACGCTGCCCGCCGGCCCCACGGCTCCAGGGGTATGGCTGGATTCCGAGAGCGTAGGCGACACGGGCCTGACCACGCCCCTTGACAACCCGTTGAAGACCATCAGCCACATCACGTTCTGCTATGATGATGGAGGGTCCGCGCCGGGCAACATTATTGTGGAGAAGCAGACCGACCCGGACGGGTCTACCCAGGTCTTCGACTTTACCGCGACCTACGGGTCGTTTAGCCTGACGGACGGCCAGACGAACAACTCCGGTCCTCTCTTGCCTGGCACGTACTCTGTAGCCGAGACCTTACCGGCAGGCTGGACCTTGACCAGTGCGGTCTGCTCGGACGGGAGCGATCCTGGCGCCATTCAGCTGGACCCGGGCGAGACGGTTACCGTGGTGTTCACGAACACCCTCAACCGCGGTCAGATCATCGTGGAGAAGCAGACAGACCCTGACGGGTCTACGCAGAGCTTCGCATTTACGCCGAGCTACGGGTCAGCGTTCAGCCTGACCGACGGTCAGACGAACAACTCCGGTCCTCTCCTGCCCGGCACGTACTCTGTTAGCGAGACCTTGC
>JAGOQT010000338.1 GCA_018007255.1 Phycisphaerae bacterium
GGGTCGTTCGGAAACAACTTCCACTATCGCTGGAATCCCCAGGCCTATGCAGGCGCAGGCTATGCAGCCGTGATGGTGGACTTTCATGGCTCGACCGGCTACGGCCAGGCCTTCACGGACTCGATCCGCGGCGACTGGGGCGGCAAGCCCCTGGAGGACCTCCAGAAGGGCCTGGCTGCGACCCTGGAGCGGTATCGGTGGATGGACGGCCGGCGGGTCGGTGCGTTGGGTGCGTCCTTCGGCGGGTACATGATCAACTGGATTGCAGGGAACTGGCCGGATCGGTTCCGGTGCCTGGTCAATCACGACGGGACCTTGGATGAGAGGATGGCCTACTTCGACACCGAGGAGCTCTGGTTCCCGGAGTGGGACTACAAGGGCACCCCTTGGACCCACCCGGAGGCCTACGAGAGGCACAACCCGGTCCACTACGTCAAGAACTGGAGGACCCCCATGTTGGTGATCCACGGTGGCCAGGACTTCCGCGTGGTCGAGACCCACGGCCTGGGCACCTTCACGGCCCTCCAGCGGCTGGGCATCCCCAGTAGGCTGCTGTACCTCCCGGACGAGAACCACTGGGTCCTCAAGCCCCAGAACTCCATCCTCTGGCACCAGACCGTGATCGGTTGGCTGGACCAGTGGGTCAAGCCCTCGTCCAGCGTAGAGCATTGAGTGTTCAGGGATTCCAAGGAGAACACCCCATGCCAGATCCGCTCAAACCCCCGTACCTTCGCAAGGACGAGACGCGGGGCGACATCCAGGTCTGGATCGTGGATGGCCCCTATATCCGTGGTCACATCGATGAGGAGTTCACGAACTTCGGGCAGCACTATAGGTTCCCGTACATCCCCGAGAAGGAGTTCTGGATCGACCAGGAGGCAGAGAACGATGAGCGGGCCTTCTTCATAGAGCACCTCTTGGTGGAGCACCGACTCATGGCCAAGGGCGTCTCGTATGGGGAGGCAATGGTTGAGGCGGACCGGGTCGAGCGTAAGGAGCGTCGCCGGGCGGGCGATGTCCGCAAGGTCACGCGCGGCGGCAAGGATCTTCCAGACCCCAAGGCCGTTCATGAGCGGCTCTGGAAGACCTTGGAGAACGGGCTTCATGTCTGGATCGTGAACGGGCGCCTGGTGCGGAGCGTGTTCGACATCGACTTCACTGCTGGCGGGCATGATCATGTGTATGAATTCGTACCCCAGGGTGAGGTGTGGATCGACAACGACATCGAGGAGAGGGAGAGGGGGTTCGTGCTCCTGCACGAGCTGCACGAGCGGAACCGCATGGCCGCGGGCCTGCCGTACAGCAAGGCGCACAATGAGTCCAGTCGCATCGAGTTCCGGTGCCGGCACCATCCGGATGAACTGCACGACGCCCTCGCAGGAGAAGGCTGGGCATAGTCCCAGCGGTCCGGCGGGTCATAGGGTCTCGTAGTCAGCGGACCAGGAGGGATCACGGCCCGCCTGATCAGCATCGCGTCCCCACACAGGGGCCGATCCTCCACGTGGTAGTCGTCGATCAGGACGGTCTCCAGGGTATCAGGGAAGGACTGAAATGAGAACAGGATCGACTGTATGCACTGGAGAGTGCTGTCGTTGCCTGCCCGTGCTGCAAGAGCGACCGAGAGCATGTTGGGGTCTCTAGAACAGCGTAGCCCTACAATGGCTTGACGACGAGGTCATAGTCCTGGGTGTCGACGACGCGAGCCCGGACGAATCGGCCAGGCTTGACCTTGCAGCCCTGGACGATGCAGAGGCTGTCGATCTCGGGGGCCTGGCCGTAGAACCGCCCACGTCCTGTTCCGTCCGCCTCCAGCGTGTCGACCAGGCAGGTCAGGGTCTGGCCGACCCTGGCCTTCTGCTTGGCAAAGGCGATGGCCTGCTGTGTGCGCATGACCCGGTCCAGCCTCTCCTGCTTGACCGGGTCAGGGACCTGGGCCTGCATCGCGGCCGCTGCGGTGCCCGGCTCCGGATAGAACCGGAAGCATCCCAGGGCGTCGAACCCGGCCCACCGGATGAAATCGAGCAGTTGCTCGAAGTCCCGGTCGGTCTCGCCCGGAAAGCCCACCATGACCGTGGTCCGCAGCGAGACGTCCGGCATGGCTCCGCGGAGCCGCTGGACCAGGCTGCGGAGTCCGTCCTGTCTGTCCGGCCTGCGCATGGCCCTGAGGATGCGGTCACTGGCGTGCTGGACCGGGATGTCCATGTAGCGGACGATCCGGTCGCTGGCGGCGATCCTCTCGATGAGGCGGTCCGTGATGCCCGCGGGGTGCAGGTACATCAGGCGGATCCAGACCAGGCCATCCACACGGTGGAGCGCATGGAGCAGCCGGTCCAGACCATCCCTGATCTTGCAGTCTCTCAGGTAGGAGGTCGTGTCCTGGCCGATGAGGCTCACTTCCTTCACCCCCGCGTCGGCCAGTTGCCTGGCCTCACGGAGGACCTGGCGCAGGGACTTGCTGCGAAACGGCCCCCGGATGGCGGGGATCGTGCAGAATGCACAGCGGCGGTTGCATCCCTCGCTCACCCGCAGGTAGGCGCGATGCGAAGGGCCGATAAGCAGGCGGGTCCTGTCCTCCAGCATCCAGTCCGAGTGGGGCCCGGCGCTGGTGTAGACCCTGGGCTCTGTATCGCGGACCGCCTCGTGGATGACGCGGGCGATCTGGTCGCGGTGCTGGAGGCCCATGACCACGTCCACGCCCTTGGCTGTGTCGAGCAGTTGCCTGCCGAGCCGCTCGGACAGACACCCGGCCACGATGATCCGTCTGATCCTGCCCCTGCGTTTCTGTCGCACGGCCCTCCGGATGGCCTCAAGGGACTCGGCCTGGGCAGGCGCGATGAACCCGCAGGTGTTGATCACCACGACGTCGGCCCTGTCCGGGTCTGCAGCGATGACCAGGCCTGCCTGGGCGATCTCAGCCAACATCCGCTCGCTGTCCACGGTGTTCTTGGGGCATCCCAGAGAGACAAAACCGACTGTAGTCGCTTCTTTTCGTCTTGGAGCCATGAGTCTAGACAGATAGCGGAAGATGGGAGGCCTGTCCAATGATTTGAATGCGTCCCATCGTCATTGCGGTTGCGTAATTCTCTGGAAGTGTGGACCGCGGGCTTGACGGAAACAGGGAGATGTGCGATAAATAGACTGTGGTCCACTCTGTGTGTGCCCAAAGGATGCGGAGTATCTGGGACAGACTGATGGAGACGGCCGGGATGATGTGCGGACAGGCCAGCAGAGCACGCATGACCAAGTGGCTCCTCGGGGCCCTCACACTGGCGGCATGCATGTGGTGCGGGGGGTGCGGGGACTTCTTCGCCGATAAATCCGTAGAGCTCGAGGCGGAGCGGGCACTGGACGGCCTGACCCAGATTACCACCGTCCCCGACGCCAACATCTCAAAGCATGAGGTGTACCAAAGACCCCCTGAGATCGTCCGTCAGACCGTGGCGGGCGTCGAGGAGTACAAGCTCTTCTACTTCTGTAGGTACCACACCTCGGACAAGCTCAAGCAGGTCATCCACGAACAGTTCGCCACCCAGCTCTTTGACGAGAAGGGCAAGGCCACCAACGCGGTTGACTATACCGTGACCAGCAGCCCTGCGACCAATCAACTGATCGTTCGATGTCCGACGCAGCAGGACGTGGACGCGGTCCTGGTGGTCCTGCAGGCGGTCGACATCCCGCCGATCCAGGTCAAGATCGACTGCATGATCTCCGAGATCTACGCGGACCTGACCATAGACCGCGAGACCACGGTCATGATCAAGGACCTCTTTGGGGAGGACATCTTCATCGGAGGCAAGACGGGTCCCTCGACCTTCGTCGGCTCCACGGAGATCCCGGGCGAGCTCTACCCGGCGTTCCCCGGGGCGGCCTTGCGGGAGGTGGCCCGCTCCAGGTTCGGGCTGAAGGTGGGCTACGTCAACGGGGAAGACGTCACGGCCCTGATCGATATCCTGGAGTCGCGGGGCTATCTCAAGATCGTGATGAACCCCACACTGGAGGTCGTGAACGGCCAGGTCGCCAAGATCTCGTCCAGCGAGCATGTGCCCCTCCAGCAGGTGACCAGCTACCTGCCCACCAAGGGCGAGTACATCATGGAGACCAGGACGGAGTACGTGGACGTGATCGACTCCTTGGAGGTCGTCCCGCATGTGTTCGCCGATGGGTACATC
>JAGOQT010000339.1 GCA_018007255.1 Phycisphaerae bacterium
CGGCAAGATCCTCGGCGTGGACAACGGCGATCCGGCCAGCCACGAGGACTACAAGGCCGACCATCGCAAGGCCTTCAACAGCCTGTGTCTGGCCATTGTGCAGGCCTCGCAGGCACCGGCCAGGGTCCGATTCATGGCCAGGTCCGAGGGACTCCAAGAGGCCTCGGTGGAGATCCAGGTCCTGCCCCCTGACAGGACCGCACTGGACTGGCCCGCAGACTAGAGGCCTGTGCAGCAGGTCACCTGCCCGGGCTTGGAGGCTGGCCCGGCCCGGACCCCGCCTGACCGCGTGTGTGGGACAGGAACCAGGTGTACAGCTCTGGATTGTTGTAGGACTGGGTCCAGCAGTCGTGGCCCACCCCCGGGTACCGGGTGTACTTGACCTCTGCCCCGGCCTGCTTGAGGGCCTCGACCATGTCGTCGCTCTGCTTGACCGGGACCACGGGGTCCGCATCCCCGTGGAAGACCCAGAACGGCAGGCCCCGCATCCTCCTCGCAGAGGCGGGGTTGCCGCCCCCGCACATGGGGGCTGCTGCAGCGAACCGCTGGGGCGAGGTGCCGGCCAGGTCCCAGGACCCGTACCCGCCCATGGACAGGCCCGTGAGATACACACGGTCCGGGTCCACACGATAACGGACCAGGACGTCGTCGAGCAGGGCATTCAGGTCAAAGGAACGCCACCACGTGTCGGACGGGCACTGGGGAGACACGACCACAAACCGGAAGTCCTTCTTGTCCTTGAGGACCTGGGGCAGGCCCGTGGCAGCGACCTTGTTGGGGTCCGCGCCCCGCTCGCCGATCCCGTGGAGGAAGAGGATCAGCGGCCACTTCTGGTTCGGGTCCTTGTGGTAGTCCGCAGGCAGATAGAGCAGGTAGTCCAGCTTCACGGTGACCTGCTTCTCAAAGGACTGCGGATGCTGGCCGGGTCGGAGGGCCGGCTCCGCAGCGTTGGCCTGCGTAGCCAGAATCGCCAGCACCGCGACAGGGAACCATGCACCCCACTTGCTCGTCGTCATGGGTCTCTCCTTGCAGGATCATGGCATCAGGACATCACACGACGCAAAGACAATACCACGCCCACGGCGGGGCCACAAGGGCTGCCTTGTCGCGGGGTAACCGTTCACGAGAAGCTGCCAGAAGAATCTGCGGAGCGGGTGATTTTTGGACTGGCGCGATTCTGGGCAAGAGGATATGTCCTTGTCCATGGTAGACAAGGATGTCACGATATCGCAGTTGGTTCTGGAGATCGACCTGCTTCGCTCCCACGTGTTTGGACTGGAACAGACCAATGCCCAACTCCAGAGTCAGATCCGCCAACTGGAAGCAGACAACCGGCAACTCGAGGATCAGATCGCTCGCCTCAAGCAAGACTCGTCCAACTCCTCCGAACCGCCTTCCAGTGACATCGTCAAGCCGAACAAGAGTGGAACGCCCCAGGGCAGACACAAACGTACCATCGGCGGACAGCAGGGCCATCCTCGGCATGAACGACTCCCCTTTGCGTCCGAGGACGTCGACCGAACGGTCCGGCATGAGTTGTCGGCCACACAGTCAAACGGTCTGATCCCTCTGGAAGATCGGAGGGATCGTCGGGTCGGACTACTTCTCGGGCTACCACAGTCGCGGATAGCCGTTCCCACCATCGTCCAGTCTCCGACCCAGACTTCCCAGTCCTTCAGTTCCGGCGCAGGTTTGGGCAGTAAGCTCGGTTGCTGGGCAAGAGATGTACTGGTGAGCCAGGCGGCCGCCATCAAGACGATCAGTGCTTTCATGGGAGTGCTCCTTTACTGGGCCGGCAGAATCGGCTCCTGTTTGTCTCCACAACGGCGGCTCCACGGACGCACTCAGCGGCGGCCGGAGCCGAACTCCGTGCCGAAGAAGTCGTTGTCGTTCCAGTGCGGCCGCTCAGGGGTCATGGCGACCGCGTGACCCAACCGAAATACGAACCGGGCGAACCGGGCGCTGGTTTCGTAGTGGACCGGCTGCGACGCATCGTCCTTCGGCGAGTGGTACACGGTGACCATCCACTGCTTAGACTGGGCCAGCGCATCGACGCCGGGCTCGGTACTCTTGATCCCGGCATCGACCATCAGCGACGGGATGCCCTTCTTCACGAAGGAGAACTGATCGCTTCGGACAAAGAAGCCCTCTTCGGGGAATGGGTCAGGACTCACGGTGAATCCTGTCTGACCGGCCGCATGCCGAACCGCCGTCTGGAGCGAGGAGTGCTCCGCTCCCCAGGCGATCACGTCGCTCAGCGGCGTGAGCGACATGCCTCCATCGAAGTTGATATCAGCAATGATCTGCTCGGCCGGTACGGTCGGATGGCACGCAAAGTAGTCGGAGCCGAGAAGCCCGGCTTCTTCGCCGGTCACGAACAGGAAAATGACACTTCGTTTGGGCCGTTCGTGCAGGGCGGCAAAGGACCGGGCCACCTCCAAGAGCACCGCGCACCCTCCGGCGTTATCCATGGCGCCGTTATAGATCGAATCTCCGTCCACGGGGTCCCCGATCCCGAGGTGGTCCACATGCGCGGAGTAGACCACGTATTCGTTCTTGAGCACGGGGTCGGAACCTTCCAGCACTGCGACCACGTTGTCGCTTTCGATTCTCTCGTGCCGACTGCGGAACCGGAGCGTTGCACTCTTGGAAACGGCAAAGCGGGGCGGCGTGCCCTTCTGCTCGGCGGCGAAGACCTCGCCCAATCCGGTTCTTTCGCCAGCGAACAACGCCTCCGCCGCCGAGCGGTTCAGAATGCCGCAAACCTTCAGGGCGTCATCGAGACCGCCGGGTCGACCATCGGGACCCAACCATCGCCTAGAATTGAAACCGATTCGCAGCTCCCGCAGCAGAAACTGCCAGGGGATACGCTTCTCCTCTGTTGGCGAGCGGATATAAAGGATGCCAATCGCACCGTGGGCCGCGGCGTTGGCACGCTTGACGTCGCGGGCCCAGTAATAGGCGCGCACGGCGGAGGGAAAAGCCGCGGGTGCCTGGAAGTACAGCATTACGGCGATCTTGCCCTTCACGTCGAGTCCCGCGTAGTCGTCGTATCCCTGTTCAGGGGCGGTCACGCCATGGCCGACGAAGACCAGTTCGCCCGCGCCTCCTCCCTCTGTCTCCCGGTGCGTGTCCAGCATGACGAAATCCGTGCCATAGACCAGACTCCTTGTGCCGTCATTCGCCTTCAGTTCGAAGGTCGTTTCCCTCTCGTCGACAGTCGTCCGGACGAGGGGCACCTTCTGGAAGTAACTGCCCCCATCCCCGGCGCTGCGCAACCCAGCGGCCTCGCACTGGGCGCGGATATAGTTGACCGCCAGCTCATGCCCACGCGAACCCGTGCCACGCCCTTCGAGAAGGTCATCGGCCAGAAACTCCAGATGAGCACGAATAGCCTCCGGCCGGATTTGCAGGGCTGGGTCAACAGCAGAGGCCGGCGGCTGTGCGGGTTCCCCCTGCGCAGCCGCGCGTGTTGTTGGCTGGCTCGGTTGCTGGGCAGGAACCGCCCCGACGAAACAAAGAGCCACGATGAGTGCAGTTGGCGGTTTCATGTGTCTTCTCCTCAAGTCAAGCTTCGCGCAACGACGTCATGGTTTCTCCCCGGCGGTGAATTCCACCCACAGCTCGGAAGGCAGGTCCTTCAGGAGGCCTTCGAGCCAGTAGAACTGCTCATGCTCTTGCAGGTACTTTTTCGCATCGAAGGCGCGGCCACAGGCCGAACCCCAGCGTGCGGCAAAGGACATCCGCTTGGCCATGGTGGCATCGACCACCTTGGCATCAACTGTTCCGCCGTGGAAGAAGGGTACACTCCGCGGCCCGGGCGCACATTCCGTTTCGTTTTCGCCGTGACCGCACAGGGTCCGTCCACCCGGACGCTGGGTTTTGGTGTAGGTGTCGAAGTGGTCCGCCTCGAAGTCCCTCGCCAGGGCGGCGTCGACCCGGCCGCGATGCTGCGCCATCAGTTGTCGCCACCGGACACGGCGTGCGACGCAGCTGTCGCGAATGTCCTCGTCGTTCATTTGCGTCTCCCGGCGCAGGATCTTGAGGTTCTCCGCGATATTGGAGACGGTGAAGAATCCGTCGCGGGTGCGTTCAAAACTTACGTGCGCCAGGCCGAGCTCCAGCCGCGCGATCTCGCGGGTGTTAACGTCGCC
>JAGOQT010000340.1 GCA_018007255.1 Phycisphaerae bacterium
GGGTGCGCTGGCGATCAGCGGGGCCACTGTGAAGCTCCAGACCTCGCCCTTCCACGGGCTGTCCGGGTGCGAGGCGTCGACCCCGTCGATCCGCCAGTAGTACGTCTTGCTCGTGGGCAGGCCATCGGGATAGGGATTCCCGGCAGACCCCACAGGGAAGGATGCGCCGGTGGTGTTGCCGCGGAACAGGTCCGTGTCCTGCGGCGTGGCCTGGGCTACCGCGTTGGGATCCTCACCCAGGTACACGTTCGAGGACTTCGCCAACATCCCCGGTTCCCACTGGAGTTCCAGGGCCGTGGCGCCGATCGTGGCCCCGGGGGCCGGGACCGGGCGCCGGGCCTGGGTGATCGGGGTCAAGGAGGAGACCACCAAGGCATTCAGGAAGCCGTAGGGATTGTTCGCGCCGGACTGTTCCGTGGTGCTGGGATTGGGCGTGGCCTCCAGGACGAGCCTGCCGTTGCCGTCCGTTACCGCCATGCCGGTATGGGCCTCGCTGTTCGCGTCGACCGGGGCCACTGCTGCGCTGAAGCCCGCGGTCAGACAGAAGTCGCCGTTGGCCAGCCAGTCCGCAATTCGATCTCCGCCTGCCGAGCTGCTCGTGTCGTACGCATAGATGGTGATCTCGTAGGTCTCGTTGGGGTTCAGCCCGGACAGAGTGACCCTCATTCCCCCCGGCCGGGAGAAGACGAAGTCGCGGTAGATCCGCTCGTAGGGGATCCCGGCTGGGGCGCCGCGCCAGCGTGCGTCCAGGGCGCCTCCCGTGGCTGTGGGCGCAATCTCCACCTTGACCCCGTCCACGACCTTCCCACTGTCGCCCACCGTGAAGGAGGCGAAACCGGGCTCGGTCTGGGCGGCGGTGTTGTTGTTGCTGAAATCGAGCATGAGGATCGGATAGCTCGCACTGGCCGCTGCCGCGCTCAGGCCCCCCAGGACCGCCGCGGCCATGAAGACATGGACTGCTCGCACAAGGCACCTGTTCCCGGATGCCGGATTCACAAGACTTTCACACATGGTCTGTCCTCCTTCGAGATGTGGACCCAACTTGCTTCGTCAACGGACCAGAGGTCATCCACAGCCTTCTTCAGTGTGTGCCGGAGGCTGCCACGAGCCGATGCGATGCCGGTCCGGCGCTGGATGCTCGATACTGCGGCCCAACACGGATTCATGGGTGTGCCCTATTGCCTGGTCCAGCCCCGCCCTCCCGGGGCCGATTGGGTCAAGGGTTCATCCAACAGGCGGTTCCACCTCCCTTCGCGAGGGGTCCGCGGCAGGTGACGAATAAGGGTTATTGGGTCCCGACGGGAATGCACCCTTCCTGCATGGGAGTGATCGGGCCGTCCAACCTTGGGGGCTCCACCTACTTGGGCCTCCGTGCCATGCCACATTCGTCACCGATTCCCAGTCGTAGAGAAACGACAACCGCAGGTGCTGTCGGCAGACTCCCTTGTAGCACGCCGGCCTGTGCGATGTCAAGGGGAACCGGGCAGAAGCCCCAGAATGCCAGGGCTGTGCTGGGGCCGGAGAGAGGACGCCGGATCTACCACCCCATCGGTCGTCCTGGCCCGGATATGCCTGAGCCGGCTGCTCGATGGCAAGACAGCCGGGTGCTCCGGACCGCCTGTTCGCCATACGCAAGGCGAACTTGGTCTGTCTAACTATCTTATTTGTAAGAGTTTATACGCATCACGGGGGCTGGTATGCCTGCCGCAGGTCCCATCAGCCTCCGCGGGTCGCCCCTTGCGCGCTGGGATCCCCGGTTGGAGGCGGTGCATGGTCCTCCTTGGCCGGCGGGCCCAGCAGCTCCGTGAGGACCGGCCTGAGGGCATCGGCCCAGATCTGGTATCCCTTGAGGGTCAGGTGCAGCCTGTCTTGGCTCACGCCGTCCAGGAGCCTGCCTTCGCTGTCCGCCAGCTTGTCGTTGATGTTCAGGAACCGGACTCTGCGGCCGTCCGCGAATCGCGAGAGGTTGTCGTTGATCTTGTTGATCGTGGACAGGACGGCCATGTTGTCGTTGCGTGGGAAGATGCCCATGAGGACGATCGTGGCCTCGGGGGCCTTGGCCTGCATCAGGTCCAGGATGGCCTGGATCCCCCTGGTGATGTCTGCGACCCTGGCCTCATCGCCGCCGGGGCGCATCCTGTTGCCCACGTTGTTGGTGCCTGCGGCCAGGACGATGACCTTGGGATGGACCCCATCCAGTTCGCCGTTCTGCAGTCGCCACAGGATGTTCTGGGTCGAGTCGCCCCCCCATCCGAAGTTGGCCGCATTCCAGCCGAAGAAGCTCTCCTTCCAATGGGCCAGGAAGGCCGGGTAGTCTGTTGCGCCCCAGCGGCGGGTGATGGAGTCGCCCTCGAAGTAGACGTCGATCTTGCCCTTGCGGGCCTTGTCCAGCAACTGGGCATGGGCGGTCTGGGAGTTCCGGTCCATCCTGGGGACGGGCCGGTCCGCTGTTCGCGGCGGTGTGTGCCCGAGGAGCCTGTTGGCCCAGGGGATGAAGTGCCTCCAGTTCGGACCGTCGGTGTGTCCGCCGTCGTGCTGGCGCCAGGCGAGCTGGCCGTCGAGGAGGCCCGTGTTCACAGGGGGCATCTTCTCTGTCCGGTAGTCGTCCGAGGTCCCCAGGTCCGTTGCTCCGAGCAGGCGGAAGGCCGGGCCTGCGGCCACGGCGGCCATGAAGCTGCCCCGCTGATCGAGCCAGTGTGCGTCGCCCTGTTCAGGGACCCCGTAGCTGATGAAGGTCAGGCGGGGTGCGCACAGCGCGATCAGCTGGTGGGCGTCCACGGGGATGTCCCCTGCGTTCTTGGTGCCGAAGTCGGCCTCTGCCGCCCCGTACTTCAGGAAGTTGCCGGCCATCCAGTGGTACTCGCCTGAACCGGTCAGGTTCTCCACCGCCTCGCCGAAGTTGCGGCGGTGCAGCTTGGCCCCGCCTTCACCCGACGAGCCGACCAGGACGAGCGCGAACCGCGTGTCAAAGGCCATGGTCACCAGCGCGGCCTTGCCGTACCTGGAGACCCCCTCGATCCCGACCCGCTTGGCGTCCACGGCCTTGTCCGTCTCCAGGTAGTCCAGGCCCCGCGAAGCGCCCCATGCCCATGCTCGCAGGGCGCCCCAGTCCTCGGGCTTGCGGGGCCGGCCTTTGTTGACCAGACCGATGATCCCCTTGGTCAGGCCCGCGCCGTTGTCCGCCTGCACGCTCCCTGGGTTGAGGTAGGCATAGCCCCAGCCCGCGGCAATGAGTTGCTGCGTCGGGGTCGGATCGCCCCCGGCCGGGGGCCACAAAGGCCCGCGTCCTGTCGGGGCCGGGCCGGACGAGTGGCGAGGCAGACCGCCGGGCCCGAACAGGATCATCACCGGGACCGGACCCGCCGCATCCTTGGGCGTGACCAGGATCATCTGGATCTCCACGCTGATGGCCGGATACGAGGTGTTGTCCACGCGCCCGACCAGCCGTCTTCCGAGCACCGGATAGGTCCCGACCACGCCCTCTGCCTCCTCGGCGACCGTCCAGGTGACCTTGGGGACATTGGGGGGGATCCGCCCGTAGACCTCGCGCTCGAATGCCTCCACGATCTCGGGTCTCCGCTGGTTCCACCACTGCTCTGCCGTGGTCACCTTGGTGCCGTTGTTCAAGGTCAGGACCTCGGGCAGGACGGGGAAGGGATTGGCCAGGGCCTCGTCGTAGTTGGCGGCATTGGGGGCATTCTCATTGCCGCTGGGGCCCGGACGGAGCCTCCGAATGCCCAGTTGGGTCATCATGTCCTGATGGTCCTCCTGAGTCGTCCAGTTCTTGGGCTCAGGTGCAGCCTGTGCGGCGGATTCCTGTGCCAGTAGGGTCCCAAGCCCGGCAAGGACAAGGCAGACCAAGGTCATCGACAGACAGCGTCTCGTTGACATCCAGATCCCTTTCCAAGATCGCGCATGGAGGATGATCCCAATCCTCCTCTTACCTTTCATCCGGCCGTGGATCTCCACGGATGCACCACTAGTATAGCCATCCGCCAGGCTGAGGACCACCTCCCGCTGTGCTGTGGGCCGCATGGGCTGAGGTCCTTTGCGGACTCGCCCCGCAGGATCGGGATGGCCGGACGCGGGGGAGGGCCTGGGCACCGGTCAAGGCAGAGGCCCTTCGTGGATGGCTGGCGAGGAGGGG
>JAGOQT010000341.1 GCA_018007255.1 Phycisphaerae bacterium
GGCTGGGCCTGTTCAGCCACAAGCACGTCGAGTACTCGCACGACCTGTGGTGGCAGTTTGCCTTTCGGGCCGATGCCCCGCGATTCCTGCGTGCCACGGCCGGGGCTGTGGCCCTGGTGTTGCTGTACTCCCTGGCCAGGCTCCTGGTGCCCAGGGGACCCTTGCCCCCACCTGCGGACGCTGATGCCGTGGACCGTGTCGAGCCGGTGGTCAGGGCGTCCAGGCGGACCTATGCGCATCTGGCCCTGCTGGGTGACAAGGCCTTTGTGACCAACGAGACCCAGACGGCGTTCATCATGTACGCGGTGGAGGGGCGGAGCTGGGTGGCTATGGGCGACCCGATTGGACCTGAGGACCAGTGGGAGGACCTGGTCTGGCGATTCGTGGAGAGGGTCGATCGCAACGGGGGTTGGCCCGTCTTCTACCAGGTGGACGCCCAGTCCCTCAGCCTGTATACCGACCTGGGCCTGAGCTTCATCAAGCTCGGGGAAGAGGCCAGGGTGTCGCTGACTGACTTTGACCTGGAAGGGCGCGCTCGCAAGGGGCTTCGACACTCGCACAACAAACTGACCCAGCTCGGGTGCAGCGTGGAGGTGATCCCCTCGCACAAGGTAGCCGAGATCATCCCGGAATTGAGGCGGATCTCCGATCGGTGGATCCAGCAGAAGAACACGCGGGAGAAGCGGTTCTCGCTGGGTTTCTTCGACTCGGCCTACCTCGTGCGGTGTCCGGTGGCCGTGGTCCGGTGCCAGGATGGCATCAGGGCCTTTGCCAACCTGTGGACCGGGGCCGACAAGGAGGAGATCTCCGTGGACCTGATGCGATACGAGCCGGACGGGCCCGAGGGCATGATGGACTACCTGTTCGTTGACCTGATGTTGTGGGCAAGGGATCGGGGCTATCGGTGGTTCAATCTGGGGATGGCGCCCCTGTCCGGCCTGCAGGACAGGGCCCTGGCCCCTCTGTGGTCCAAGGCCGGCGCCATCCTGTTCCACCATGGGGAACACTTCTACAACTTCCAGGGCCTCCGGGCCTACAAGGAGAAGTTCGGCCCCACCTGGGGCGCCAAGTATATGGTCTGTCCTGGAGGCATGGCCCTGCCTAGGATCGTCGGCCACGTCGTGGCCTTGACGTCGGGTGGTCTGAGGGGTGTCCTGACCAAGTAGGCCACGCACGGGGAAGGGTCGTTCATCAGGGGGTCTGCCAGCGATGCCTGGGTGTTCGGGGGGCAGGGCGAACCGGCCAAGGGGGCCCTCGTACGCAGTAGAGGCAGGCATCAGACCGTGTCCTGGGCTCGCGGTGGGGTAGCCCACTGGAGGCCCTGTTGGTTGCGTGGGTTGCGCGTCCCTGCTACTATGGTGCCCGTATGGGTGTGGTGATGGGTCGGCCTCAAGGCTGAGGCCGCCACAGGAGTCGAATCGTGCAGGCAGCAAGGAGTCTTCGTTGGGCACGGGTCTGACCTCGTGGGCAAAGGCAATCCCACTGGGCCTCATGGCAGTGGGGGGCCTGGCCGTGGTGTACCTGCTGGCGGGTGCGGACTTGGCTTCGGATCTGGGCCTGCGAGGACCCATTGCCGCCAACCAGGCCCAGGCCGCAGGCGATCAGGGGGGGCCGTCGAAGGGTGAGCTGACCCGATTCGACGGTGTGGCCTCAAACCTGCCCGGGGCCTGGCCCCAATTCCGGGGACCGAACCTGGACGCCGTCTACCAAGAACCCATGCCGGTGGGCCTGGCCAGACAGTGGGCCCAAGGCGGTCCCAAGGTCCTGTGGTCCGTGGACCTGGGCGAGGGATATGCCGGCGCAGCGGTCTTCAACGGGTGCGTCTACATAGTGGACTACGACCAGACCAGGAACGGGGACGCGGTCCGGTGCCTGTCCCTGGAGGACGGCAAGGAGATCTGGCGCTACTTCTACCCGGTCAAGGTCAAACGGAACCATGGGATGAGCCGCACGGTGCCCGCCGTGACCGATCGGGCCGTGGTGACTATGGGACCCAAGTGCCACGTGGTCTGCCTGGACCCCAATGACGGACACCTCCTCTGGGCCCTGGACCTCGTGAAGGACCACAAGGCAGTGGTGCCGCCGTGGTACGCAGGCCAGTGCCCCCTGATCGACAAGGGCCGCGTGATCCTGGGCGTGGGGGGCGATGCCCTGGTCATGGCCGTGGACGTCAACGACGGCAGGATCGTATGGAAGACCCCCAACCCGAACGGCTGGACCATGACCCACTCGTCCGTGGTGCCCATGGAACTCGGAGGCCAGCAGACCTTTGTGTGGTGTGCGAGCGGGGGTGTGGTCGGGGTCTCTGCGGAGGACGGCCGCCTGCTGTGGGCGTACGAAGACTGGAAGATCACGATCGCCAATGTGCCGACGCCGGTCGTGGTGGGCGAGGGGCGGGTATTCCTGTCCGGCGGGTACAATGCAGGGGCCTTGATGCTTCAGTTGCGGACCGGGGATGGAGGGATTCAGGCGGAGCCCCTGTACCGCCTCAAGCCCGCGGTCTTCGGTTCCCCGCAGCAGACACCCATCCTGTACGAGGGGCATCTCTATGGGGTCAGGCCGGACGGGCAGATGGTCTGCCTGGACCTGGATGGCCGTGTGGTGTGGGCGAGCACGCCCTCGCACCGGTTCGGGCTCGGGCCCTATGGGATTGCCTATGGCCTACTGTATGCCATGGACGACAACGGCCTCCTGACCCTGGCCGAGGCCTCCCCTGCGGGCTTTGTGCCCCTGGATCAGGCCCGGGTCTTGGAGGGGCCGGAGTCTTGGGCGCCCATGGCCTTTGCAGCGGGCAGGCTGATCGCGAGGGATCTGAAGCGGATGGTCTGTCTTGACGTGACTGGGCAGTGATGGGTGGGTGGACCGCAGAATGAAGGCTGAGCATCGACTCTCGACCGTGATGGTCCTCGTGGTGCTGTTGGCGGCCGGATTGGCCGTGTACTCGGTCTGGCGCCTGGATGTGTTCGGGCGCAGGCCTGTGCCCGTCCAATATCAGTACCGGATGGGCCGCGCCGCGGACGTGGACCCGAACCTGATCCTCTACAGGGAGCTGGACCGGCCGATCCAGACCGGGCTCAAGGAGGCCAGGGCCGTGGCCGTGGACGCGAACGGTCTGGTCTATGTAGCAGGGGACCGGGAGGTCCGTTGTTTCGACCAGGCCGGCCGGCCGACCCAGACCCTTGAGGTCCAGACCGAGCCCCAGTGCCTGGCCATGGCCGCAGACGGTGCGATCTTCATAGGGGCCAGGGACCACGTGGAGGTCTTCAGCCCAGCGGGCGAGCGGACCGCGGCCTGGCCCAGCCTGGGCGGGGGGACCGTGATCACGGCCATCGCCTTGGATAAGGAGGCTGTGTACGTGGCGGACGCAGGCCACAGGGTCGTGCTCCGATTCGATCTGCAGGGGAAGGTGCTGGGCCGGATCGGAGAGAAGGACCCGGACCGCGGCGTCGAGGGCTTTGTG
Source organism: Phycisphaerae bacterium (assembly GCA_018007255.1). Classification (GTDB taxonomy): domain Bacteria; phylum Planctomycetota; class Phycisphaerae; order Sedimentisphaerales; family Anaerobacaceae; genus DTPU01. Next base: position 3,461 of record JAGOQT010000341.1, read on the forward strand.
GTGCCCAGCCCCTATTTCGATTTGGTCATGGCCCAGGACGGGCTGCTGCGTGTGGTCAATCCAGGCATGCACCGCGTCGAGGCCTATACGACGGACGGCCACCTGGAGGTGTCCTGGGGCCGGTTCGGCTTGGACATCGAGGGCTTCACAGGGTGCTGCAATCCCGTGGCCCTGGCCGTGCTGCCGGACGGCGGTTTCGTCACCTGCGAGAAGGCGGTGGTGAGGGTCAAGGCCTTTGGGCCGGACGGCAGGTTCAAGGGCGTGGTCGCAGGCCCCGTGCAGTTGACCGGGTCCGTGGGCGAGGCCTTTCAGAACGCGGACCAGGGCCGAGCCAGGCCCTTCGACGTGGCTGCGGACGGGCAGGGCAGGGTCTATGTCCTGGACACAATCCGAGGCGCAGTCAGGATCTTCGTCAAGACGGAGAACGCAGTACACAGAACGCACGACACAGGAGCCGGCTATGAATGAGCAGCCTGAGCAAGTGACCCGGCGGGGCTTCCTGACCGAGACCCTGTGGGGGACCTGTCTGGCGGGCCTGGGCGGCCTGGCCGGGCTTGCGGTCGCCCGATCCAGGGGCCGCGGCACGGTCTGGCAGATCGATCCTGCCAAGTGCATCGGCTGCGGCCGATGCGCGACCCACTGCGTGCTCCAGGAGTCGGCGGTCAAGTGCGTGCACACCTACTC
>JAGOQT010000342.1 GCA_018007255.1 Phycisphaerae bacterium
AGAACCAAGACCGATGGTGCTGGAGGGACTCGATGACTGAGAACAAGAGACGCCTCTCGTGGGTGGCCGAGGTGAAGGCCCTGTGCAAGCCGGACCGCGTCGAGTGGTGCGACGGCTCCAGGGCCGAGTACGACCGGGTGATGAAGTCCGCGCTGGAGGCCGGCGCGGCAATCCGGCTCGACCCAGCCAAGCGGCCGAACAGCTTCCTGTTCCGCTCCGATCCCTCGGACGTGGCCCGTGTGGAGGATCGGACCTTCATTTCCTGCGCCCACGAAGACGATGCAGGACCCACCAACCACTGGGTCGCCCCGGACGAGCTCAAGGCCACGATGCGGGGGCTCTACGACGGGTGCATGGAGGGCCGCACCCTGTACGTGATCCCCTTCAGCATGGGTCCCGTGGGCTCACCCATCGCCAAGATCGGGGTCGAGATCACGGACAGCCCCTACGTGGTGGTCAACATGCACATCGTGACCCGGGTCGGGACCAAGGTCCTCAACGCCCTGGGCAAGGACGGGGAGTTCGTGCCGTGCCTGCACTCGGTGGGCGCGCCCCTGCGGCCCGGCCAGAAAGACGTGCCGTGGCCGTGCGCACCCATGAACCGGAAGTACATCTCGCACTTCACGGAGGAGAACCTGATCTGGAGCTACGGATCGGGCTACGGCGGCAATGCCCTGCTGGGCAAGAAGTGCCTGGCCCTGCGGATCGCCTCGGTCATGGCCCGCCGTGAGGGCTGGATGGCGGAGCACATGCTGATCCTCCGCCTGACCGATCCCAAGGGCCGGAGGTTCCACATCGCCGCGGCCTTCCCCTCGGCCTGCGGCAAGACCAACCTGGCCATGCTTCAACCCACGGTGCCGGGCTGGAAGGCCGAGTGCATCGGCGACGACATCGCCTGGATGAAGATCGGCCGGGACGGCCGGCTGCACGCCATCAACCCGGAGTACGGGTTCTTCGGGGTGGCCCCGGGCACGAACGCGGAGTCCAATCCCATGGCCATGGCCTCCCTCAAGGCCAACTGCATCTTCACCAACTGCGTGCTCACGGACGGCCAGGACGTCTGGTGGGAGGGCATGGGCGTGCCGTGCGATCACGGCATCGACTGGAAGGGCCGGGAGTGGACGCCCGCCAGCAAGGAGAAGGGGGCCCATCCCAACTCGCGATTCACCGCCCCTGCCCGGCAGTGTCCGGCGATCTGCCCGGACTGGGAGGACCCCAACGGCGTACCGATCGACATCCTCCTGTTCGGCGGGCGCAGGACGGGGGTGGTGCCCCTGGTGACCCAGGCCCTGGATTGGGACCACGGGGTCTACCTGGGCGCGACAGCGGCCTCGGAGCCCACGGCCGCGGCCCTGGACGCGAAGCCCGAGATGCGAAGGGACCCCTTTGCCATGCTGCCCTTCTGCGGCTACAACATGGCCGATTACTGGCAGCACTGGTTCGACATGGGCGACAGGCTGGGGGCCAAGGCCCCGGCGATCTTCTATGTGAACTGGTTCCGCAGGACCCCCGCGGGTCGATGGCTTTGGCCCGGCTTCCGAGAGAACTCTCGCGTCCTCAAGTGGATCTGTGAACGGGTGGAAGGCAAGGCCAAGGCCGTGGAGACGCCCATTGGGTACACGCCCCCGCGTGACGGCCTGGACCTCGCGGGCCTGTCCATCCCGGCCGACGACGTGCAGCAGCTCCTGCATGTGGACGCAGCGGCCTGGAGGGCGGAGCTGCCCGAGGTGGAACGGTTCATCTCCGGGTTTGGGACCAGGGTGCCCAAGCGGATGACCGCCCAACTGGCCCGGATGAAGCGGCGCCTGGGCGAGTGAGGCCCCGCCCCTCCTCCCAGCAAGGGAGGGGGCCGAGAGGCCTCACGGGGGCGCACACGCCCTGTTTGCAGCCGGCGTGTCCCGCGGATACAATCGTGCCATCCTGGGACGATCCGCCTGTTGGGATGTGGCGTCTATGTCGAACCGAGGTGCAGCCGTCCGCGATACGCGGTCCAGTCACGTCCGGGCACTGGATGCCCTGGACCGGATCGCCCTTCTCCTCTCCACGGGGATCAGTCAGAGGCAGTTGCTGGCCGAGGTCTTGGACACCCTCAACACCGCACTGGGCATGAACCAGGGGACCGTGACGCTCCTATCGCCGGATCGCAAGGAGGTTTGGATCGAGGTTGCGCATGGCGTTCCCCAGGAGCGAACCCGCAAGGTCCGCTACCAGGTCGGCGAGGGCGTCACCGGGAAGGTCATCCAGACCGGACGACCCATCATCGTGCCCCAGGTCTCCAGGGAACCTACCTTCCTCAACCGATTGGGGCACCCTGCGCGGGCCGACGGGGAGACCAGCTTCATCTGCGTGCCCATCTCCGTGGGACAGGAGACGATCGGCACGATCTCCGTGGACCGGCCCTATATGGACGGCCATCGCCTGGAGGACGACACGCGGGTCCTGCGGATCGTAGCCGGCATGATCGCGCACGACGTCCGGACCCGATGGGAGGAGGCCTCCTCCCGCCAGGCCCTAGAGGACGAGAACCTCAGACTGCGGAGCCAGCTGGAGGACCGGTTCCGACCCGAGAACATCATCGGCAACTCGAACGCCATGCGGGCCGTGTACACCCAGATCCACCAGGTGGCGGCCAGCGACACCACCGTCCTGATCCGGGGTGAATCCGGCACGGGCAAGGAGCTGGTGGCCCACGCGATCCACTATGCCAGCCCACGGGCCAAGGGACCCTTCATCCGGGTCAACTGCGCGGCCCTGAACGAGAACCTCCTGGAGAGCGAGCTGTTCGGCCATGAGAAAGGTGCGTTCACCGGCGCGATCCAGAGTCGCAAGGGACGCGTGGAGGAGGCCAACGGAGGCACGCTCTTCCTGGACGAGATCGGGGACTTCTCACCCATGATCCAGGTCAAGCTCCTACGGGTCCTGCAGGAGCGCCAGTTCGAGCGGGTGGGAAGCAGCAAGACCCTGCAGACGAACGCACGGATCCTCTGTGCAACGAACCGGGACCTGGAAACGGCCGTGCAGCGGGGGGCCTTCCGGCAGGACCTCTACTACCGGGTCAACGTGTTCCCAATCTTCCTGCCGCCGCTGAGGGACCGCAAGGACGACATCCTCCTCCTGGCCGACCACTTCGTCGAGAAGCACGCCCAGCGGATGAAGAAGAGCGTGCGCCGGATCAGCACGCCGGCGATCAACATGATGGTGGCCTATCACTGGCCGGGCAATGTCCGCGAGCTGGAGAACTGCATCGAGCGGGCCGTGCTGCTCAGCACAGACAGGGTCATCCACGGACACCACCTGCCGCCCACGCTCCAGACCTCGGACGCCTCGGACACGGTCGGCACGGGCTCGTTGAAGGAGCGGGTCCGTGTGTTTGAGCGGGACCTCCTGGTCGACGCCATCAAGCGCTGCAACGGCAACCTCACGGCCGCCGCCCACGACCTGGGCTCCACGCCCCGGATCGTCACCTACAAAGTCAAGGAACTGGGCATCGACTATGCCCGCTACCGCCGCAAGCGGTGAAACCCGCTCTGAGAAAGGGGTCGACTCCCATGCTCAAGAACATCCCTGCCATCCTGTCCCCCAAGCTCCTGAGGATCCTCATGGAGATGGGACACGGAGACGAGATTGTGCTGGCGGACGGCAACTTCCCTGCTGCCAGCGTCGCGCAGAGGCTGGTACGGTGCGACGGTCACGGGGTGCCCGAGCTCCTGGAGGCCGTGCTCCGGCTGTTCCCCCTGGATCAGTACGTCGAACGACCGGTATCGCTGATGGCGGTGGTGCCGGGAGACAAAACCAAGCCCACGATCTGGAAACAGTACCGTTCTCTCATTGAAGCCAGCGGCGAGCCGATCTCCGACTTCGAATTCCTGGACCGTTTCGCCTTTTACGAGAGGGCCCGGAAGGCCTATGCCGTGGTGGCGACCAGCGAGGCCGCCCTGTACGCGAACATCCTCCTCAAGAAGGGGGTCATCAAGCCGGCACAATGAAGTCCGGAGTTTTAGGTTTTAAGTTTTAGGGGCCAAGTGTCAGTAACCCAAGGTCGCGCGAAATGACGCGACGACGAGGAAGTGTCAGCAACCCAAGGTCAGTCATGGAGCGGTCCTTTCGGAATCTGGTAGTCGAGTGTCGCCAGCAGTTGTTGGC
>JAGOQT010000343.1 GCA_018007255.1 Phycisphaerae bacterium
CTGTGAGGGTGGCAAGTCAACCTGGGGAAAGGTCGGATCGAAGGGCTCTCAAAGACCTCCCGAGCGTGTCGTGCCACACAAATTGCTACCGAAAGTCCGACAGGCTCCTAGCCCGCATTTCTCACGACGCTTCGGACGGTCGGGGCGGAAGTGAGGCTCTGGACTTGGGTTGGTGCGTTTGAGAGGCAGACGCACCTGGGACAGGTTGTTCTGAGCGCGGCATGTTGGCCGGATGCAAGGCCGCAGGTCTCGTTTGCCCGGAGGCGTACCCAGGAGCGGTACGTCGAGGACAAACGGGACCGAGAACGCGGCAGCCGGACAACAGGACCGCTCAGAACCGAAGGCTTGTGAGAAATGCGGGCTAGCTCACCAGCCCATAGTCCTTGAGGGTCTGGCGAAGCTGCACCTTCTTGGGCTCCTCGAGGGGCGTCATGGGCAGGCGCAGCTCCTCGGAGCACATGTCCAGCATGGCCATGGCCGCCTTGATCGGGATCGGGTTCGTGGAGAGGGTCAGCAGGCCCTTGCTCAGCCCGAAGAGCTTCTGGTGCCACTTTCGGGCCTGCACGAAGTCGCCCTGCAGGATCAGGTCCGTCATGGCCTTCACATCCGCGGGCACGATGTTGGCCACCACGCTGATCACACCCTTTGCGCCCACCGCGGCCAGGGGCAGGGTCAGGGAGTCGTCGCCCGACAGGATGGTCAGGTCGCAGCAAGTGGCGATCTCGCTGGCCATGTCCAGGTTTCCCGTGGCCTCCTTGATGCCCACGACGTTCTCCAGTTCGGCCAGCCGGGCCACGGTCTGGGCGGTCAGGCCCACCCCGCACCGACCCGGGATGTTGTACAGGACCAGAGGCAGGTCCACCTCCTCGGCAATGGCCTTGAAGTGCTGGAAGAGCCCCTCCTGGGTGGGCTTGTTGTAGTAGGGGCAGACCTGGAGCGTGGCATCCGCCCCGACCTTCTTGGCGAACTCCGTCAGTTCGATGGCCTCAGCGGTCGAGTTCGAGCCGGTCCCCGCAATGACCGGGACCCTCCCGGCAGCCACCTTGACCACCCGCTCGATCACCTTCTTGTGCTCTGCATAGGTGAGGGTGGGCGACTCGCCCGTAGTCCCCACAGGCACGATCGCATCGATCCCGTGCTCCACCTGGAACTGCACCAGCTCGTCCAGGGTCTCGAGGTCCACCTGGCCGTCCTGGAACGGGGTGACCAAGGCTACCATGGCTCCGGAGAACATCGTTCGCTCCTTATTCCTCTTCCTGACCAATGCGTCGGGAGTGCCTCTCGATCAAGGCGATCATCTCGGCCGTGGCCTCGCGCAGGCCCACGAGTACCGCGCGGGCCACAATGCTGTGGCCGATGTTGAACTCGCCGAGCCCCTCGATCGCCGCCACGGGACCGATGTTGCGGTAGGTCAGACCATGCCCGGCGTGTACGGTCAGTCGCTTGGACCGGGCCAGGTCGCGGCCCCGCGCAAGGGACTCCACCTGGCGGCGGGCCTCGCGAAGGCCCTTGGCGTTGGCGTAGGCCCCTGTGTGCAGCTCGATGGCGTCACACCCGGCCTCCGCGGAGGCCAGGATCTGGTCCGGGTCGGCCACGATGAACGTGCTGACCAGGATGCCCTTCTTGTGCATCCGCCGCGCCACCTCGGCCAGACGTCTCTTGGAGCCGGCACAGTCCAGACCGCCCTCGGTGGTCAGTTCCCGGCGATTCTCCGGCACCAAGGTCACCTGATCGGGCCGGATTCGCTCGGCGATCCGCACGATCGGCTCGGCCAGGCCCATCTCCAGGTTGAACTTGCCGGCCACGGTGTGCCTGAGCAGCAGGGCGTCCCGGTCCTGGATGTGGCGCCGGTCCTGGCGGAGGTGGACCGTGATCCCATGGGCCCCGGCGAGTTCGCACAGGACCGCGGCCCAGACCGGGTCCGGCTCGTCCGCAAGCCGGGCCTGCCGGATCGTGGCTACATGGTCTATGTTGACGTTGAGAACGGCCATAGGAAGCCCTCTAAGACGGGCAGATTGTACCAACAGAACCGCCCCCATCAAGACAAAACGCGGTGTCCAGGCACGCCGAAGCAACCCCGGCCAGGGGCCGCCCTGCGACTGCTCGATGGCTACTGGGTCTCTTCGATCTTGGGTTCCACACCCGTCCACTGGAGGCCGCCGAGGATCGCCTGGGCGATGTTGGTCAGGTGGTCCCCGATCTTCTCGGCGTTGTCCACCAGGTCGATGAAGATCAGGCCCCTGGGGGCCGAGGAGATCCCGCCCTGCATGCGGCTCACCTGGTGTCGCCGGAACTCCACCTGCATCCGGTTGAGGGCGTTCTCGTGCACGATCGCGGCCCGGGCCGCCTCCTTGCTGCGGTTCTCCAGGGCCGAGATCACGTCGTGGAACATCCCGTCCACCTCGTCCCGAAGCTGCACGGCCTCCCCACTCCCGGGGTCGCTGAACACGAGCCTTTGCTCGATCTTGCGCTGGGCGATCTGGGCGATGTTGTTCGCATGGTCCCCTATGCGTTCCAGGTCGTTGACCGTGTGGAGAAGCACGGGCAGCTCCACGGCGACCTCATCCGAGAGCTGCTTGCGGGACAGCGCGGTCAGGTAGGAGGTGATCTCGTACTGCATGGTGTCCGTGATGTCCTCCAGGTCCTTCACGAGCTTGAGCCGACCGGGACGGCTGTCGATGATCCCGGCCATGGCGTGGTCCACGGCCTCCCTCGCGACGGCGGCCATGCGGACGATCTCCCGCTTGGCCTGCTCCAGGGCGATGGCGGGTGTCTCCAGCAGGTGGTACTCCAGGACGACCGGCCTCTGGCGGCGCTCCTGGTCGCTGAAGGGGATGATCTTCTTGACCGCACTCTCCAGGAGCCCGACGAGGGGAAGGAAGACGATCGCGTTGACGGTGTTGGAGACCGCATGGGCCACCGCGATGTAGAGCATGATGTTGCCTGGGCCGACGTCCCGTGAGACCAGCCATTCGATGGCCCCGCTGTACCACCCGGAGTAGACCAGGGGCAACATGTAAAGCGCACCGATCACATTGAACAGGGTGTGGCCCATGGCTGCCCGCTTGGCGTTGCGGGAGGTGCGGAGGGCCGCCAACTGGGCCGTGATGGTGGTCCCGATGTGGGTGCCCAACACGTAGGGGATCACGACCTGGAGGACCAGGTGCCAGTTGTCGCCGAACGCCCCTTGCCATGCCAGGGTCTGAAGCATGGCCACTGCAGCCGAGCTGCTCTGGATGATGCAGGTGAACACCATCCCCGCCAGCAGGGCAAGCAACGGACGCTGACCCAACTGGATCAGGACCTGGTGGACCCTCGGACTGTCCTGGAGGGGGGCGAAGGCCTGCTCCAGGAAGTAGATGCCCACGAACAGGGTCCCGAATCCCAGCAGGATGTCGCCCCATCCCCGGGTCTTCTCCTTCCTGGCCAGGACCTGGATCAGGAATCCGACGCCCACCATGGGCAGGGCGTAGCTCGTGATCTTGATCACAGCGGAGATGGAGACCAAGGCCGCCGTCATCGTGGTGCCGATGTTGGCCCCGAGGATTACGGACAAGGCCTGCTTCAGGGTCAGCAGGCCGGCATTCACAAAACCGACGACCATGACCGTTACTGCGGAGCTGGACTGGACAACGGCCGTCACGCCGGCACCAACAAGCAGACCCATCACCCGATTGTTGGTCAAGGACTCCAATACACTCTTGAGCCTCTGCCCTGCCACCTTCTTGAGGCCGTCGGACATTAGGCCCATGCCGTAAAGGAAGAACCCCAGCCCCCCTATAGTCGCCAGGATCATCCCCGTGACGTCAACCATGGATCTCCATCTTCTCCTTCCTCATCAGTTCGGTCCCAGAGCCCTTGAGCCCTTTCGTGCAAGGGGCCCAAGGGTCGCCGGATTCGAGGTCTGGGGGTTCGCCCGGCAGTGGGCCTGCGTAGGCGTTACGCTGAAGGGTGCGGCTGCCCGGGACGCCAAGGACGGAGAGGACACATCTAGCGTCCACGCGTCCAGTCCGGTCAGCGGAAGTCACAACCATAATGGCCTCATCATACCCGGGGCCGGCGCAGTGCACAAGCCTCAGGTTGCGGGCCCGCGAAAAGGCAACCGATTGCCGGAGGCTCACGGCCGAGGGTGAGG
>JAGOQT010000344.1 GCA_018007255.1 Phycisphaerae bacterium
CCCCTGCTGTGCGCAATGCCTTGCGCTGGACCACGCCCGCCGTATGGCCTGATGACGGACCGGGGTCTGTGTCCGCACAGGCCCCGGTCGCCGGGCCGGGGCAGGGTCAATGGCACAGCCCCTGCGCAGGGATCGGGTCTCTGGCCAACCCCGGGCCTGAGACCAGCACCTGCAGCCCCATGCCCCCGTCGGCCTGGAAGTAGGCCAGTTCGATCGGGTGCCAACCGGCCTGCAACGCGATCTCGCCCTTGACCTCGCTCATGCCGTGGACCCCGTCGTGGGTCGCAACGTCCTGGCCGCTGATCCGCAGACGGGCGCCGTCGTCGGAGCTGAGGAAGAAGGCGTACACATCGGTCTCCGGCACGCGGAGGTAGCCGGAGAAACGAAGGGCGAACCGGCTGGTTGCGCCCGCAGCCGCGTCCAGGTCGATCCGGTTGGCCACGCCCGTGCGCACGGGCGCAAGTGAGGAGAAGTCGGGCAGTTCGGCCCACTGGCCCTCGAAGGTCTGTACGCTCAGACCGGGCTGCGAGCCAGGGGTCTCGACTGCGGGCAGGGCTGCGCCCGCCCTCTTGAACCTGCCGGTCACAGGCACACTGACGGTCCCATCAGGCCAGAAGGCCCGGGCCTTGAGCACGGTGTCCAGGTGGATCTGGATGGGTCCCGAGTAGGGCCGCGACCTGCGGGTCGGATCGGAGCCGTCCAAGGTGTAGCGGATCTGGGCTTGGGGATCGGCCTGTTGCAGCACCGCCTGCATCGGCTCGATGAAGGTCTCGCGGTCCGCCTGGATTCGCGGCGGCAGGTACCCCCGGTTGAGGCTGGAGAAGACCTTGGGGTCCAGCTTGCAGACCCGCCGGTCATAGGTCATCAGGCCGTTGACCTCCACCTCGCAGTCCGTGGTCTGGGTGTACACGGCCGCTGCCAGTCCCTGCCCCACGAGGCCGTACAGGTCCGCGATCAGGTGGGTGTACCTCTGGCGGAAGGCCTCCAGGTCCTCGAACGAGCGGTAGCCCCAGTTCCCCTCGTCCTTCCAGAGGTGCCCCTTGACCGGCAGGCCGAGCCCGCCGAACTCCCCCAGGACCGCGGCCCTGGCGTCCTCCAAGGGGGGTATGGCCGGCCCGGGATACTCATGGATGTCTCGCACATCCCCAACGGCCTCGTCGGTCCAACCGCTGGCGTTGTTGACCAGGCGGGTCGGGTCATACCCCTTGACCCACGCAGTGACCCGCTGCGTGTCGTGCTGGCCCCAGCCCTCGTTGAACGGGACCCACGTCACGATGCAGGGGTGGTTGTGCAGGTTGTCGATCATGGCCTGGAGTTCCCGGTCCCACTGGCGGTCCGCCTCGGCCAGGGCGTTCGGATCGATCTTGCCCCGGTCAGCCCCGCTGCTGGGCATGTCCTGCCAGACCAGCAGGCCCAGCCTGTCCGCCCAGGTGTACAGTCTCTGAGACTCGACCTTGACATGCTTGCGGAGCATATTGAACCCCATGGCCTTGGTCCTCTCCAGGTCGTAGCGGAGGGCCTTGTCGGTGGGGGCCGTGTACAGGCCGTCCGGCCACCAGCCCTGGTCGAGCAGGCCGATCTGGAACAGGGGCTCGTTGTTCAGGAGGAGGCGGTTCACGCCCTGGGCATCGGGGGCCACCGAGATCTTGCGCATCCCGCAGTAGGTCTCCACGGAGTCCGCCACCCGGCCCCTGCGGTCCTTGAGGAGGACCTTCAGGTCGTACAGAAACGGCCTCTTGGGCGACCACAGCACGGGCCGCTCGATCCGGAGCACGATCGCCTCCCCGGGCCGGCCTGCCTGTGCGGTCACGCGGGCCGACCCCCGCCTGACCTCCACGAGGACCTGATGTCCCTCGGTCGGCCCGGAGACCCGGCTGGTCACTCGCACGGTCTGCTGGTCAATGTCGGGCACGATCTGGACCCGGTCGATGGCGGTCTGGGGCACGGGCTCGATCCACACGGTCTGCCAGATCCCGGTGACCGCGGTGTAGAAAATCCCGCCCGGCCTCAGAACCTGTTTGCCGCGGGGTTGGGCGGCGTTGTCCTGATCCGTGGGGTCCCAGACGCGGACCACGACCTCCTGGGTCCCTGTGTCCCTCAATGCACCTGTGATGTCCAACGTGAACGGGTCATACCCGCCCCTGTGGGAGCCGATCTCCTGTCCGTTCACCCACACGGAGGCCTCCCAGTCCACGGCCCCGAAGTGGAGCAGGACCCGCCGGCCTCTCCACGCCCGTGGAATGGTGAAGGCCCGCCGGTACCAAAGGGCCGTATCCGGGGTCACGGCTTTGGCCACACCGGACAGGCACGACTCGACGGCAAAGGGCACGAGGATCTGTCCGTCGAACGACCCGGGCTCGGGCGAATCCCGGTGCACCAGGGCATAGTCCCACAGGCCGTTGAGGTTCTGCCATGCCTTTCGGACCAGCATGGGTCTGGGGTACTCCTTCCAAACCCGGTCCGGCCGGACGTCGTCGGCCCAGGGGGTCCTGATCGTATGTCCCACTGGGGCCCAGCGCGCAGGGCCGGCCCAGGCCGTGACGGCCAGGCCTACGGCAGCGACTGCAATCAGGAGTCTTGGATTGCCCATCTTCGTCCCTTTCCATGGGTGACGGCGACTCTGGTATCGGACATCAAGGCCCCATCGTAGCCCCGCAGGGGCCGGGCCACAAGCCCAAGGCCCCTGCAGTGTCGTTGACAGGGGACGGGGCAGGCGGGACAATGGGGGCTGGGAACAGCCCTGCCGACGCGGTGATGAGGTGAGCTATGCGTGTGGTGGTCAAGCATGAAGGTGCGGTCGTCCAGGAGGTCCGTCTGACCAAGGGCCCCGTGTACATCGGCCGTCACGAGCACAATCAAGTCATCCTGACCAACCGCCTGGTGTCCAGACAGCACGCGGTCCTGTATGCGGACCCGGAGGGGCATGTCACCGTGGAGGATCTCCACTCGGCCAATGGGACGTTCCTCAACGGCAAGCCCGTCGACAAGGCCCGGGTCGAGCGGGGGGATGTGCTCCGCATCGCGGACTACACCATCGAGATCCACCCCGAAGGAGTCCCCGGGGCCTCGCCTGCCCACCTGGACGATACGATGATGCCCGTGCCCCGCCAGGTGCAGGTCATCGGCCGCAAGGTTGCGGCGGACCAGGGACCGGACCTTGTCGTGCCCGTACACCGGGTGAAGGAGTTTGTAGCCGCGGCCTCTGCGATCTGCCAGTCCAACGGGCCCGATGAGACCGCAGGGGTCCTGGTGGACCTCCTGCTCGGGCAGTTCCAGGCTCAAGGGGCCTGGTGCGGGCTGCGCACAGGATTCGAGGGCCCCTGGACCAGCCAGATCGGCAAGACCCGCGAGGGACTGGACATGACGCCCCATGACCTGGACCTGCAGACCTACATGGATCGTGCGGTCCAACTGGGCCAGTTCCTCCTGCTCCCGCAGGGCCTGTCCGGGCGGACTGTCCGTTCCGCCATGATCGTCCCGATCCTGGAGGCCGGCGGCACGGTGGGGTGCCTCGTAGCGGAGAGGGGGGCCGACCAGGAGCCCTATGACCTTCGCGACCTTGACTACCTCATCGTGGTCGCCTGCCACGCCGGCGCGGTGATCGAGAACTTCTAACGCGTGTCCGCCAACCGGCGGATGCGGAGGTTCCGAAAGGAGACCCGATTGCCGTGCTCCTGGAGCAGGATGTGGCCGTCCGCCCACTTTCCGAAGCCTGGGATGGACTTGAACTTGCTCCGGGCCACGAGTTCGCCGAAGGCGGGGCTGGCGCGGTCGTACTCCAGGATCTTGTCGCCGTTGAGCCAGTGCTCCACGTGAGGACCTTGCACGAGGATGCGGGCCGTGTTCCACTCGCCGATGGGGTTGGGCCTCTTGGCCGATGCGGCCGGCATCAGGTCGTAGAGCGATCCGAGCGTGCGGTTGCCGTCCCGCCCCAGCTTGGCGTCCGGGTGACGTGCGTCGTCCAGGATCTGATACTCGAGGCCGATGGCCGAGCCCGTGGCCGCCTTTGCCCCGGCGCCGGTGACCGGATCCAGGTTGGGCTGCACGAGGATCTTGATCCCGCTGTTGGCCCCAGGGGTGAGCCTGAAGTCGACCCTCAACTCGAAGCTGGAGAACCGCTCGATCGTGATG
>JAGOQT010000345.1 GCA_018007255.1 Phycisphaerae bacterium
GTCGAACGGCGTGGGCATGGCCATCGCCCAGAAGTACCTGGCCGCCACCTTCAACCGGGACGCCTTCAAGGTCATCGACTACAAGATCTTCGTGATTGCGGGCGACGGGTGCATGCAGGAGGGCATCTCCTCTGAGGCGAGCAGCCTCGCGGGCCACCTGGGTCTGGACAACCTGGTCGTGATCTACGACGACAACCACATCACCATCGACGGCAAGACGGATCTGTCCTTCACGGAAGACGTGGCCCGGCGATACAAGGCCTATGGCTGGAACGTGATCGAGGTCCCGGGCGACGGCAATGACCTCCAGGCGATCGACAAGGCGATCCGGCGGGCCAAGGCCTGCAAGGGCAAGCCCACGGTCGTCAAGGTGCGGACCCACATCGCCTTCGGCAGCCCCAACAAGCACGACACCTCGGAGGCCCACGGCGCACCCCTGGGCGAGGACGAGGTCAAGCTCATGAAGCAGGCCTTCGGATGGGACCCCGACCAGACCTTCCTCGTCCCGGACGACGTCTACAGTCATATGCGCCAGTGCGTGGCCAAGGGCAAAAAGGCCCAGGCCGCGTGGCAGCGGATGTTCAAGCGATACACCAAGCAGTACCCTGACCTGGCCGCCCAGTTCCGGGACGCCCTGGCAGGCAGGCCCCCGGTCGACATCGACGCACTCCTGCCCCAGTTCGACCCGGCCAAGCCCATGGCCACGCGACAGGCCTCGGGCAAGGTCCTGAGTGCGGTCATGCCCAAGCTGCCCCTGGTCCTGGGCGGGTCCGCGGACCTGACGCCCTCCAACAACACCTGGTTCGAGGGGGCCAAGGACTTCCAGAAGGGCTCCTATGACGGCCGCTACCTCCGGTTCGGCGTGCGGGAGCACGCCATGGGCGCGATCCTGAACGGCATTGCGGTCAGCGGCCTGGTCCACGCGTACGGCGGCACGTTCCTGGTGTTCAGCGACTACATGCGGGGCGCGGTGCGCGTGGCGGCCATGGCCAAGTACCCCACCATCTTCGTCTGGACCCACGACAGCATCGGCGTGGGCGAGGACGGCCCCACGCACCAGCCCGTGGAGCACGTGGCCGCACTGCGGGCGATCCCGAACCTCCTGGTCTTCCGGCCCGCAGACGCGAACGAGACTGCACAGGCCTGGAGGTACATCTTCCAGCACAGGGACACGGCCTCCGCCATCCTGCTGACCCGCCAGAGCCTGCCCGTCCTCGATCAGTCCAAGGTCGGCCCTGCCACGGGCGTGACCCGGGGCGCGTATGTGTTGGTGAAGGCCGACAGGCCGGACGTACTCCTGCTGGCCAGTGGCTCGGAGGTCAGCGTCGCCCTGGCCGCTGCGGACAAGCTGGCGGCAGAGGGGATCAAGGTCCAGGTCGTGAGTATGCCGTGCTGGGGACTCTTCGAGAGGCAGCCCCAGACCTACAAGGACGAGGTCCTGCCCCCCGCGTGCAAGGCCAGGGTCGGTGTGGAGGCCCAGATCGAGCTCGGCTGGCACAAGTGGATCGGCGACAAGGGCATCTTCATAGGCATGTCCGGGTTCGGGAAGTCCGGTCCCTTCAAGACCTGCTTTGAGAAGTTCGGGATCACCCCCGACGCCGTGGTCGCGGCCGCCAAGAGGTCGATGGGGAGATGACGGAGACGGTCCGACGGTCCGACGGTCGGACTGTTGGACTGTCTGACTGTCTGGCGACAGTACACTGCAAGGCGACTGTGCAAGACGACGCCCTTGGATGCCGGTTGCACGGAGTATGCGCCGTGGGTCTGTTGCACTCCGTTCACACACCGTGTCCTGGTTTCCACAGATCAGCACGTACGATCCTCAGGCCGGAGACACATCCGGACGGATGGCCATGACTGGATGGGCAGGCGCATCGAGCCCTGTGCTCGGCGATGTGAGGGCCATGGCTCAGTTTTTCTTGAACCTTTTCCAATCCGCTCCATCCTTATCTGCAGACAACAGGATCTTGTTGGATGTTAAGAAGAGCCGATGGATTCGATGGAACAACTGGACGACTTGGTCAGGCAGTGCCAGCGAGGGGATCGACAGGCCTTTGAGGCGGTCTTCAATCTGTATCAGCCTCGCCTCAGGTTCTACGTCCTGCGTCTTGCGGGGGCAGACCACACAGAGGACCTCCTGCAGGAGGCCTGGATCAGGGTCATTCGCAAGATCAAGACCCTCAGGGATGTTCGGGCCTTTCCAGCCTGGCTCTACAGCATTGCCCGGCGGGAGGTGATCTCCAGGGCTCGGATCAAGGACCCCTTTGTGGGCCTGCCTGAGGAAGACCTGGAGTCTCTGGCCGTGGACCCAGAGCCCGCCTTCGCCGAGCAGGACGCAGACCTTATCCACCAGGCCCTGGATCGAATCAAGGCCCATCACAGGGAGATCCTCGCGCTCTTCTTCCTGGAGGACCTGTCGCACAAGCAGATCGCCGAGGTGCTCGGAGTCAATGTGGGCACAGTGAAATCGAGGTTGTATTGGGCCAAGCAATCTCTTCGAGCTGAACTGGAGAGACGCCATGGATAGCCTCAGACACAGGCTGTTGCAGCAGGATGGGATCGACCCCTCAGGGGCGAGCCCCCATGAACTGACCCGGTTTCGGGCCTTGTTGGCAGAGGAGCAGAAGCGGGCCAGGAGGCTGGGCTGGATGGCACAGATCCCGATATGGGGCATGTTCTTGATCCTCCTTGGCCTCTGTGTATCCGAGTCTCTCTTGGAACATATGAATATCCCGTTCATTACGGCCTTCGGGGCCGTGGTCCTGGGGCTGTGGCTGTTGGCTCTGCCCCTGGCTCGCAGGATCGGCATGAGACTGAGACAGAGCAGCGAACGAATCCGATCGTACAGGAGGGCCTTGCCGGAGTATGAAGACATCAGATCCAGAGGCATCCCCCTGGTCGTCCGGAAGGGAGACATCCGCCTGATCTGCTGGCCCAGGTTTGTTCTGCTTATGGGCGTGATCTGGATTGTCAGTGTGGCAAGCGGCAATGGGGTTTGGCTCTTGTTGACCGGACATGTGTCTGTGTCTGTGACCTTCTGGGTGATGGCTATGGGATTCATGATGGCCTGTGGTCTTCTCTACAACACCCTGACACGACCTCTGGAAGATATCCAGCCATTGGAGGATCGAAATCCCAGATGCTGGATTGCAGCACCAACTATCCCGGTGATCCCTGTGGCCCCGGCACTCTGGAAGATCGGGAAGATCGGGTGGACCGGTCTGCTGGTCTTTGTCGGAATGGTCTCTGTGTACTTCTTCTTCCAGGGCAACTCCGTCTATGGCCGCGCGATGCAGGCTATGAGGCAGGCCGCGACCATCCATGCCGTTGGCTACGGCTTCCAGGCCGGTCAGCGGGTCCAGACCAGCGAGATCTGGTATCAACGGGACACAGGTACGCGGATTCGGTGGCAACAGGGTGATCAGGTCATGGACCTGTACGATGACGGTCAGCACAGTTACCGCCATGCCCAGGGCTTGGACTATGCCGTCAAGAGGCAGACACAGCAACCTCTATTGCCAGGGGAACTGACCGAGCCGCTCCGTTATCTCAAGTGGAGTCGTCGCAATGCCTCCAGGGACAGACAGATTGAGGGTCATGTGCACAGGTGCTATGAACGGGAGGATCCAAACACCCTCTCCCTGATGTGGGTCCAATGGGCCGACGACGGACCCCGCTTCAGGGCCTATGAGGAATATGAACGGGTGAAGGGTCAATGGGAACGGGTTGAACAGATCGACGTCGAATACGACCTGCCCATGGACCTGGTCATGCCGCCTGCCGTGTTTGAGCAGGAGGGGATCCGGATCGTGGAGCCCCAGCAGGTCCTTCACTCGCAGTATGGCCTGGACCATGCCCTAGACAAGACCGAGGTCCTGGGGCTGACGTTCGCCGTACATGACTTCCAGCGATGGGGTGACTACCTGTTCATCACCTGTTCGGTCCGTCCGACTGAGGAGTCCCTTCGGGAACTGAAGGCCGCCGGTCACAACGAGTCCCTGCCCGGTTCTCTGACCTACGGCGGTTTCAACCTGATGAGCTGGTGGCAGCGCAAGGCGGACGGCGAGATCGAGGAACACCCGTATGAAGTCCTCGAATGGGGACAGGTCCGCCAGGACGGAGTGGAGAG